>JBBIHT010000102.1:0-7344 GCA_037446845.1 Geothrix sp.
CGCCGCCGAGGAAGCCGCCCGCAAGGCCGCCGAGGCCGAAAAGGCCGCTGCGTTCCAGAAGGCCGCCGATGCCGCTCTGAAGAACATCCACTTCGATTACGACAAGTTCGAGATCAAGCAGGCTGACCGCACCATTCTGCAGGGCATCGCCGACTTCCTGAAGGCCTACCCCACCGCCAAGGTTGAGATCCAGGGCCACTGCGATGAGCGGGGCACCAACGAGTACAACCTGGCCCTCGGCAACAAGCGCGCCACCGCAGCCATGGCCTACCTGAAGACCCTGGGCGTGGATGAGGCCCGTTTCACCACCATCAGCTTCGGCAAAGAGAAGCCTCTCTGCACGGAAGCCAAGGAAGCCTGCTGGAGCCAGAATCGCCGCGGCGAGTTCAAGGCTAAGTAGAGATTCCGGGATCCTGAGAATGCGGGGGCTTTGGCCCCCGCTTTCGTCTAGGATGAAGGCAACAGGAGTTCCCATGGCGGTTCGCAGGATGCTGTTTCCCCTCTTGGTTGCTTTGGTGTGCGTGGGCTGCGGTTCGGAGGAGCAGTTGCGTCGGGTCGAGCTGGAAATGGGGGACCTCAAGCTGGAGATCTTCAAGCTGCGCCAGCAGGTGGAGGACGGCAACAAGCGGGCCCTGGCGGAACAACAGGCCGCCACCGAATCCAGGACCCAGGACCGGCGCTTCCAGGCAGATCTCCAGGACAGCCTTCGCCAGGTACAGGAAGCCGCGCGGGCCCTGGGCAACCGCCTGAACAGCGTCCCCCGGGGCGGGGCCCGGCCCAGCGCAGAGGCCCAGCCCGCCGCCCCGGCCAGTGAAGATGAGCGCGCCTTCAATGCAGCCGTGCTGGACTACAACCGGGGCAACTACCCCCTGGCGGTGGAAGGGCTGGAGCTGTTCCTGAAGTCCTATGCCCAGAGCACCCGAAGGCCCGACGCCCATTTCTTCCTGGGCCTCAGTCACTTCAACCAGGGCGCCTATGACAAGGCCCAGCACGCCTTCGACCGGATCATCAAGGAGCACGCCGCCTCGCCCCAGTTCCTTCCCGCCAAACTGAAACGGGCCCAATGCCTGCTCAAGCAGGCGCTGAAACCCGCTGCTGTGAAGGGCTTCCGGGAGCTGGTGGAGGGGTTCCCGGGCAGTGCCGAGGCCCGCATTGCCCAGCAGGAGCTCAGCGACCTTGGCCTCTGATCGGCCCGAGGTCTGGCGCACGCCGGTTCGCATTGACTTTGCGGGCGGGACTCTGGATCTGTGGCCCATCTATGCGCTGCTCGGAGATTGCCTCACCGTGAATGCGGCGGTGGATCTCTGGATCGAAATGACGATTCGCCGAAAGGGGCCGTGCTTCCACCTCCAGAGCCGCGACCTGGGGCGGGAGGCCAGCTACCCGGAGTGGCCCAGGGAACCGGTTCCGGGGTTGTCCTGGGTCTGGCGTGTGCTGGACGCCTCCGGAGCGCCGCCAGCCTCCCTGATTCTCCACAGCCCTGTGCCCCAGGGCTCTGGCCTGGGAATCTCTTCCTGCCTGGGCGTGGGCCTGCTGGGCGCTGCCCTGGAGCTGGAAGCCGGGGCGGGCCTGGTTTCCAGGATTCCTTTCCTGCGGGACCTGGAATGTCGGGAATTACAGGGGCCCGCGGGCTGGCAGGACTACTTCCCCGCAGCCCTGGGGGGAGCCCTGGCTCTGCACTGGGACGGGCCCACACCCCGCTGGGAGCGCTTGGAACCCCACCCCGAGCTGCTCCAGGATCTGGTGGTGTTCTACACGGGGAAGCCCCACCATTCAGGACTCACCAACTGGGAGGCCTACCGGCGCTTCATCGAGGGGGATCCCCAAACGCGACAAGCCTTGTCCGATATCCGCGATATCGCCCGGGAAATGGCCCTGGCCTTGCCTTCGGACCCATCAGCCGTAGGGACCCTGTTGGAAAGGGAGGGGCAGGCGCGGGTGCGTCTGTCACCCGCAGTGGAGACCGAGGCCATGCGCGCTGTCCGGGACCGCGGGCGGCGGGAAGGATGGTATTCCGGCATGAAACCCTGCGGCGCCGGCGGTGGGGGGTGTTGCCTGCTGGTGACGAAACCCGGCCATCGCGAACCCGCAGAGTCCGCCCTCCGGGATCTGGGCCTGCCCCCCCTGGATGTGCGGATCACCGCCCAGGGGCTGCACAGGCTGTAAGCAGGAGGTCAGGGTCGGGTGCCTCCCCCTGCACCCCTCCGGCGTCACCCAGGAGTTGGCGCAGGCGCTGGTCCCGCCTGCCCATGGGGAGGGCCTGGCACTTCGGGAACGGAACCCAGACCAAGCCAGCCACAGGCTGAAACCTCTCCTGCAGCGGGAGGTGGAGCGGCATCACCCGTTCCCGGCGGTGAGTGTAGACCTGGGTCCAGCCCGGCCAGGTGATGGCCCGGCCTGCACCCGTGCCCGGTACCAGATGAAACGACTCCAGGGGAAAGGATGGCCAACGCCACAATCCCGCCAGCAGGCCCCGGTCTGCTGGCGGGTGCAGGAGCACCTGGTCCCTCCACTGGAAGGCCACGAGCCAGAACGCGACCTGCCTGGGTTCCACCCGCTTCCTCGCGGGAGGAATCTCCCTGGTGCGGCCCGCTCGCAGGGCGCCGCACCGTCCAGAGACCGGGCAGTCACCGCAAGCCGCTGTCCGCCCGCATAAAGTTGCGCCAAGTTCCATGAGGGCCTGGGTCAGGCGGGAGGGACCGTGGGCCTCGAGGGCAGGGCTGAGCCAGGCCCTCAGCTCCGCCGCCTGGGTTTTCGGATCACCCTCGATCAGCAGCAGCCTGGCTAGCACCCGGAAGGCATTCCCGTCCAGGGCGGCTGTGGGCCATTGGAAGGCGATGGCACCCACCGCGGCAGCGGTGTAGGGCCCCAGGCCTGGCAGGCCGGTCAGGTCCGCCAGGTTGCCTGGCCACCCTTCGGCCGCGACAACCCCGGCCGTGGCCTGCAGGAACCGGGCGCGGCGGTAGTAGCCTAGCCCTTCCCAGACCTTGTGTACGGCCTCCTCGTCAGCCTCGGCCAGGGCGCGGGGCGTGGGGAATCGTTCCATCCAGCGGTTGAAGTAGGGTATGACCGTCGCCACCTGGGTCTGCTGGAGCATCATCTCCGAGACCAGCACGGCATAGGGATCCGGATGGGGCCGGTCGAAATCGGCCGCCCGCCAGGGCAAAGGCCGGTGGCACCGGTCGTACCATGGCCCCAGCGATTCCAAAAGGTCTGCAGCGTCGGGCCAGGGCATGGGATTCAACCTATCAGCTCGCCCGGTCCGGGGCCGCTGCATCCTGCCAAAAAAAATCGAGCGCCGTGGGGCGCTCGATTTATTGTTGGTGCCCGCGAGCAGACTCGAACTGCTACGGCTTGTGGCCACCACCCCCTCAAGATGGCGTGTCTACCAATTTCACCACGCGGGCAATGCGGAAGAATCAGTGTCTCTCAAAGCCCGAACCCCGTCAATGGCTGGTTCCGGGAGCTGAGCGCTACTTCTTGGCGGGTGCGGGCAGGGGCACCTGGGCGGGTACGGGGGCCACCGGAATGTTCGGCACCTTGGCGGCGGCCGGGCGGTCACTGGTCTTCTCCAGGACCGAGCGATTCTGGCGAACAATCAGCACCTCGATGAAGAGGTTGGTGGCCAGGAACCCGGCTGCAAGCCAGTAGGTGGTCTTGGAGAGGAAGGGAGTGGCTCCCTGGGCCCCGAACGCCGAGTTGGCACCGCCCCCGCCAAAGGATGCCCCCAGGCCGCCCTTGGTGCCGGGCTGCAACAGAATGGCTCCGATGAGGAGGATGCCAAAGAGGATCAGAAGGGTAAGCGCAAGGCCGTTCATGGACACTCCGAACCATCTAGTGTGCCATGCCCTGGCACCTACAACCAGAGCCCAGCGATCACAGGCGCCTGCAAGACCTGGTGGATGCCCCGGGCCTGTTCCACCAGTCTCAGGAAATCCCCCGGCAGAAGGGCCTGGGGGCCATCGCTGAGGGCCCGCTCGGGATGGCAGTGGGTTTCCACCAGCAGGCCATCCGCGCCGGCCGCAACCCCCGCCAGGGCGCAGGGAATGACGAGTTCCCGGCGGCCGGTGGCGTGGCTGGGGTCCACCAGGACGGGCAGGTGCGTGAGCGCCTTGGCGGCGGGCACCACACTGACATCCAGGGTGTTCCGGGCATGGTCCGACCAGGTGCGGATCCCCCGTTCGCAGAGCACCAGCTGACGATTGCCTTCGTCCAGCACATATTCCGCCGCGAAGAGCCACTCTTCCAGGGTGGCCGCAGGGCCCCGCTTCAGCAGTACCGGTTTGCTGCATCTCCCCGCCCGCCGGAGCAGGGCAAAGTTCTGCATGTTGCGGGCGCCAATCTGAATCAGGTCCGCCGTGCGTTCCACTTCGTCGAAGGTCTCCACTTCCGTGGCCTCGGTGACGATGCCGAGGTCGAACTCGGCCCTGGCCTCCTCCAGGAGACGCAGGCCCTCCACGCCCAGGCCCTGGAAGGCGTAGGGGCTGGTACGGGGCTTGAACGCCCCTGCCCTGAGCAGCTTCACGCCCGCCTCGGCCACATAGCGCGCGGTGGTGAACAGCTGCTCGCGGCTTTCCACGCCGCAGGGGCCGCCCACCAGAGTGAGGTCCGGGCCGCCGATGCGAACGCCGCGCACCTCCACTATGGTTCGGCCCGCCACGGCATCCGCGCTTGCGAGTTTGTAGGGGCTGGTGATGGGAACGACGCGCCGCACCCCAGGCAGGGGCTCGATGCGGTCGGCCTTCAGGGTCCTGGAGGCATGGGGAGCCACGATGCTCACCGCTTCCGGAGTTTTCTGGATCTGGCAGCGGAGCCCTGCCGATTCCAGCAGGGACAGCACCCCCTGGACCTGTGCTGGCGTGGCGGTGGCTTCCATCAGGATGAGCATGAATTCTCTCGCAGACCGATATTCTAGCGCCGGCACCTGGACAGGCCCGTTTTTGTGGGCGCACACTTGGGCCCGGAGGTTTCCATGCGTCCTGTCCGATGGCTCCTGTTCCCTCTGCTTTTGGCCGTCGGCTGCACCCGACCCGAGGTGGAAGCGTTCCGCCAACGGCCCACTCCCATCCAGGTCACCGTGAGCATGCCCGCCACCCTGGCGGACCACAATGGCTTCCAGAAGGAATATGCCTCGGCCCTGCGAGCCCGCCTTGCCACCCGGGCGGTCGTAGTACCCGAGGGCGTAAAACCGCCTGCGGGGGCCGCCGAGTTGCGGGTGGAGATCCGCGATATCACCCCAGCGCCCGGTAACCCCAGTCCCGCCGCCATCGGCGTGGCCACCGGCGTGACCGTGGGGGCCCTCAGCGCCATCTCCGGCAACCGGGGCTGGGGTGCCGTGGACGGGCTGTTCTGGGGCCTCTGGGCAGGCGGCCATGCGGCCATGCACGATGCGCGCACCCGGGACCGCCTCGGCTATCGCCCCCAGGTGGTGCGGGCCCAGGTGCGGTTGATGCAGGCGGGCCTTTCTGAACCTCTGTGGGTCAGCTCCATCGAGCCCCAGGAAGTGGTGGAGGCCATGGATCCGCTGCCCTATGGTTCCCAGGATGACGATGGGCGCATTCGCGAAGAGGAGGCCCGGGGCTTTGCGCGGGTGGTGGTGCAAAAACTCTCTGCCGATTTCCGGTGGACCCGTTGGACCGAGCAACGGTTCTACCTGGACCCCGCCGCGAAGACCGCCGAGGGGCCCCAGTCCAAGGCCGCTCCCCAGGACCCGGAGCCTAGCCCCAAGGACGCCGCAGCGCCCAAGCAGAATTGATGGAAGCCAGGACCCTCCGCTGTTCCGGCTGCGGGGCGGCCGTGCCCGCCGATGCGCCGCAATGCCCGTACTGCCAGGCGCAGTTGGCGACCGTGGCCTGCCCCGAATGCTTCGCCATGGCCTCGTTGTCGGCGGTCCATTGCCCCAAGTGCGGTGCGGGCCTGGCCGTGCGAACCCCCGCGGCAGCGGATGGATCCGCCTGTCCCGCTTGCCAGCAAGCCATGGTTCGCGAGCGGGTGGGCGATCTGGAGGTGCTCGCCTGCCGGGCCTGCGGGGGCCTCTGGCTGGATCGCGCGGTGTTCGAGCAGCTGGGTGCCAGCGCGGAACGACAGGGGGCCGTGCTCGGGGCCCTGCCTGCTCCGGCCACGGCAGTAGCTCCGCCCCAGGCCCAGGTATGCTACCGTCCATGCCCCGCCTGTGGCGAGCGCATGAACCGGGTGAATTATGCCAAACGCTCGGGCGTTGTCCTGGATGTGTGCAAACCCCACGGCATCTGGTTCGACCAGGACGAGTTGCGCCGGGTGCTGACCTTCATCGCAGGCGGTGGCCTGGATCGCGCCCGGGCCCGAGACATCGAGGACCTGAAGGCAGCCCAGCGGGCAGTCGTGCCCTTTCCAGCGCATCCAGCCTCGTCCTATGAATTCGGCCAGCAGCTGAACGGTTCGGGAACCTGGCTCACTGCGGCCGGGCTGGTGGGGCTGGCCCTGGATGTGGCGAGCGTTCTCCTGGACCGGGACTGATCAGCCAGCCTGCTTCACCAGCGCCGCGAATTTTGCAGGATCGAGGCTGGCGCCGCCCACAAGTCCGCCGGCCAGCTCCGGGATGCCCAGCAGCCCGGGAAAGTTTTCGGGGGTGACGCTACCGCCGTAAAGAATTGGCACTTCCTTGCCTTCGTTCCCCAGGTGGCGAATGAGTTCAGCCCGAATGAAGGCGTGGGCCTCCTGCACCTGGATGGGTTCCGCCACCCGGCCAGTGCCGATGGCCCAAACGGGTTCGTAGGCCACCCAGAGCGGGCCCGCTCCCGTGTCGGCAAGAATGGACAACTGTTGTCCAAGAACTTCCAGGGTTCGTCCATCCTCCCGTTGGGCCAGGGTTTCGCCCACACAGAGCAGGGGCAACAGCTCGTTGGATCTGGCCGCCAGCACCTTTTTCGCGAGGGCTTCGTTGGTCTCACCGAAGAACTGGCGGCGTTCGCTGTGGCCAAGAATCACGCCAGAACAGCCCACATCCTTGAGCTGGGCCATGGAGATCTCGCCCGTGAAGGCACCCTTGGCTTCAGCGTGGGCATTCTGGGCGAAGGTGCGCACGCTGGCCGGGCTGAGCAGGGCGCTCACCAGTCTCAGCAGGGTGAAGGGCGGGGCCACCCCCACCTCGATCCCGGCTTTGGGCTCGATCTGATCCAGCATCGCCTCGCAGAAAGGACGGGCCTCCACGGAGGTCATGTTCATTTTCCAGTTGGCTACGATGGCGCGCATGCTGTAGAGAATACCAGAGCCTGGTCGTGGCCACCCCTGCCAGACTCGGGGGATGCTCGACCGTCCCCTCCACCGCATTGATCCTTTCGTCCACCTTCGCTTGGTATCCGCTGC
>JBBIHT010000103.1:0-7239 GCA_037446845.1 Geothrix sp.
CAGGTGGTGGCGGTCAACGATCTCACCGATGCCGCTACCCTGGCCCACCTTATGAAGTACGACTCGGTGCATGGCCGGGCCGATTTCCCGGTCGCCAGTGATGGCAACAGTCTGGTCCTGGATGGACGACGGATCCGCGTCTACGCCGAAAAGGACCCCCAGCTCATTCCCTTCGGGGCCCTCGGGGCCCGGGTGGTGCTGGAATGCACCGGCCGTTTCACGAAGCGCTCCCAGGCGGCCGTTCATCTCCAGGGATCCGTGAGCCATGTGCTGATCAGCGCCCCGGCGGGCGATGCAGACCGAACAGTCGTTATGGGTGTGAATGAAGGGGCCCTCGACCTCACCAAGGATCAGATCATTTCCAACGCCAGTTGCACCACCAACTGCCTGGCCCCCCTGGTGAAGGTGGTGGACGACGCCTTCGGCCTGGACTACGGGTTCATGACCACCATCCACAGCTACACCAACGACCAGCGCATCCTGGATCTGCCCCATTCCGACCTGCGCCGCGCCCGCGCCGCCGCCCTCAGCATGATTCCCACCAGCACGGGTGCCGCCAAGGCCATCGGACTGGTGTTGCCCCATCTCCAGGGACGCCTGGACGGTATCGCGGTCCGGGTGCCCACACCTGATGTGAGCATCGTGGATCTCAGCGCGACCCTCCAGCGGGATGCCAGCCAGGAGGCGGTCCAGCAAGCTTTCGTCCACGCCGCGAAGGAGGGCCCGCTGGCGCCCTACCTGGAGATTCTGGATGCCCCCCTGGTCAGTGCAGACCTGGTGGGCAGTACGGCCAGCAGCCTCTACGATCCCTACCTGACGAAGCTCCTCGGCCCCCGCCTGATCAAGATCTTCGCCTGGTACGACAACGAGTTCGGCTATGCCGCCCGCCTGAAGGATCTCTGCGTCCATGTGCTCGATCGCCTCTAGCCGATGACGCGCCTTGCCATCAACGGCCTCGGCCGAATCGGCCGCCTGGCGGTGCGACGGCTGGGACAGAGCCACCCCGACCTGCTGCTGGCCCTCAATGACCCCGCCCCCCTGGACCAGGTAGTTCACCTGCTGCGCCACGATTCGATCCATGGCGCCAGCCCCACCCCCGTGGCTGGCACCACCGAAGCGGGGCAGGATTTCGTCCTCATCGGGCACCAGCGGTTGCCACTCTCCCATGGCACCGACCCAGCCCTGATTCCCTGGCCTGAAAGCGTGAGGCTGGTCATCGAGGCCAGCGGGCGTTTCACCCGAAGGCAGGACGCCGCCAGGCACCTGCGGGGTGGCATCTCCCATGTGGTCATCAGCGCTCCCAGTCCCGATGCGGATTTCACCATCATCGCCCCGGTCAACGGCGCCGCCCTGGACCTGGCTCGCCACCGCATCATCTCCAACGCCAGTTGCACGGCCCACGCCACCGCGCCCATGCTGAAGATTCTGGACGATGCCTTCGGCCTGGACCTGGCCGGCATGAGCACAGTCCATGTGGTAACCAACGACCAGCGCCTGCTGGACCTGCCCCACAAGGATTTCCGACGCGCCCGCTCGGCCTTTCAGAGCATCATCCCCACCACCTCCAGCGCCTTCGGAGCCCTGCACCGCGTCATGCCCACCCTGCCCTCCGGCTTCGAGGGCGTGGCCCTGCGGGTGCCGGCCCTCAGCGTGAATCTGGTGGACCTGGTGGCCACCCTGCGCAGGGATGCGGATGTGGCCGCCATCCAGAAAACCTTCAAGGCCGCCGCCCGGGGGCCCTGGCAGGGATGGGTGGGCCTGGCCGAAGCCCATGCCGTCAACTCCGATTTCACCGGAAGGACAGAAAGCGTGCTCATGGACCTGGACCTCACCCGGATGCTGGGGCCTCGCTTCCTGAAGGTGTTCGGCTGGCACGACAATGAAACAGGCTATGCCGCCCGGCTCTGCGATCTGGTGGTGGACCTCGTGGGCAGGATCTAGACCGAGCCCGCGGCGTAACCGGTGCTGAACGCGGCCTGCAGGTTGTAGCCACCCACGGGACCATCCACATCCACCAGTTCGCCGCAGACGCGAAGGTTTTCCCAGCCCCGCAAGCCCATGGTCCGGGGTTCCACAGCGGCAAGGTCCACGCCCCCTGCCGCCACTTCACCCCGGGCGAGGGGGACTGCCCGGGGTTCTCCCAGAGGCAGGGCCGTGAGCAAACCCACCAGCACCCGCCGCCCCGACCGGGTGAGCTCCTTGAGCCTCAGCCCCATTGGCAGGCCGTACTCATCCAGAAGCCCAGCCACCAGGCGCTCGGGGAGATGACGCTGCAGCCAGGACGCGGCCAGCAGCCGCGGGTTCGCCCGCTGCTCGACCTGGAGCTCCCTGTCCAGATCCATGGAATCCATCGGCACCACGGCATAGGTGAGCCAGGCGGAACCTTGGCGGCGGGCACGCTCGGTGGCCTGGCTCAAATCCAGAGCCGCCGGGCCACTGATCCCTGTCCTGGTGAAGACCACATCCCCGGGGCAGGAGGCCAGCCGGCGCCCCTCGGGCCCCGCACCCAGGCGCAGGTCCCCAGCCCGTAGCGCCACCCCTTCCCAGGTTGGCCTGGAGCGCAGCAGCGGAATGGGTGCCAGGGCCGGGAACCAGGGCTGAACGGGCACGCCGAGGGCGCGAAGCCAGCCTAGGACTTCACCACGGGTCCCGGTTTCCGGGTAGCTGGCCCCGCCGGTGGCCAGGATGTAGGTTTCCGCCCGGAGCACTTCCTCGCCGACCCGCAGCCCCTCCAGACGCGGGGGGTGGCCCAGGAGTCCCGTCACCCGGGCGCCCAGGCGGATCTCCACGCCAGCCCCGCGCACCAGGTTCTCCAGGGCCCGAACCACCTCTGCCGCACTGCCGGGGCGGTCGCTGGGAAAGACCCGCCCGTTGTCCCGGACATAGGTCTTCACGCCCTCCCGATGCAACAGCGCCACCACCGCCCGGTTGTCAAACTCATGCAGGGAGGGACGGAGGAACCGCGCCTGGTCCGCCGGGAAGGCCCCCAGCAGGGATTTCACGGTCCCCTCGTGCGTCAGGTTGCATTTGCCGCCGCCACTGATGCGCACCTTCACACCCAGCTTCCCGTTGGCTTCCAACAGCAATGCAGAGTGCCCCAGGGAGGCCGCCCGCCAGGCCGCCACCAGGCCTGCCGCACCGCCCCCCACCACGATCAATCTACTCATGAAGTCATGATGCCTGAAGCGCTACACTGATGGGCCTTCAGGGAGGACCACTGTGAGCACCACGCCACTGGTAGGCATCATTATGGGAAGCCGCTCGGACTGGGAGACCATGCTGCACACGGCTGAGACGCTGAAGGAAGTTGGCATCCCCTTTGAGGCCGAGGTAATCAGCGCCCATCGCACCCCGGACAAGCTGTGGAAGTATTGCGAACATGCTGAGGGCCGGGGCCTGAAGGTCATCATCGCCGGGGCGGGGGGAGCCGCGCATCTGGCGGGTGTCACGGCGGCCAAGACCTTGCTGCCGGTGCTGGGCGTGCCCATCCAGAGCAAGGCGCTCAATGGCATGGACTCCCTGCTCTCCATCGTGCAGATGCCTTCCGGTGTGCCGGTGGGCACGCTGGCCATCGGCAAGGCGGGCGCCATCAACGCCGCTCTCATGGCCACGGCGATCCTGGCCCTTGGTGATGAGGCGATCCGAGCCCGCCTGCGCGCCTACCGGGAGGCCCAGACCCAGAAACTGATGCTCAACGACAGGCTGCCCTGACCGGGGGCCACTGGAACCCGGGGCTCGCCCTCATTCGCCCTTCTGGAAAATGCCCTTGATGAACTTCTTGAACTTGCCCTCCGGCACGGGGGCTCGCCTGCCATGAAGCCTCGTCATGCGGATCGGCTCCGGCAGGGCGCGGTGCCTTTCGAGGGTGGAGAGCCAGGGCTGGTGCCCCTCCATGACCAGCCGCAACTGGTGCGCGCCCTCCCCGGGCACTTCCAGCACCAGGGGCGTCTTCCCCTGGGCCTGGCCGTCCAGGAAGGCCTCAGCTCCGGCGGGTTCGGACTTCACTGAAAGCTGATAGGGCGCCGGCTGGAGGCGGAAGGACAGCTCCCTGTCCTCCTTTTTCAGTCCCACCACCAGGGGCACGAAGTCGGGCTTCTCCAGCCGGAGGGAATCCGCCTTGCCTTTCACCACCACCTGCCTGAGGGGAGTGCCATCCAGGAAGACCTCGGCCCCGCCGGGACGGGAATCAATGGAAAGGGTGCGGCTGGCGTCGGTCCCGAAAAAGAGGGCCCAGGCCCCCAGGCCCACCACCAGGACCCCCACCGCCCAGAGCCAGAGCTCCCGGGAGTGAAGGCCATCCCCCATCGAAGGGGTCGGCAGCTCCACCCGCAGGGTGCTCCGGGGACTGATCGCCGAGTGGGCTTCCAACTGCGCCAGGCTGTTCTGCTTCAGATCCGGGTCCAGGGGCAGGGACTGGATGAGCTCGGCGAGGAAGGATTTCAGATCCCCGTAGCGGAGCATGGGATCCTTGGCGAGGGCCTTGGCGAACACCACCTGGGTTTCAGCAGGCAGGTTTCCAGTCAACAGCGGCTCCTCGTGGACGATGCGGTAGAGCACCGCCCCCACGCTATCGGCCAGGAAGGGCAGGCGCCCCGTCAGCATCTCGAAGGCCGTCAGGGTGAAGGACCAGCGGTCACTGGCCTCGCTGGCCTTGGCCCCGTTGAGCACTTCGGGTGCGGCATAGGCCGGTGTTCCCAGGAAGCCGGTGCTGGTGGTCAGGCGCCCGTGGTCGCCGCGGGCGATGCCGAAATCCATGAGCTTGAGGCGGCCATCCCGGGTCACCATGAAGTTCTCCGGCTTGATGTCCCGGTGCAGGATGCCGAGGGCGTGGACCGCATTCAACGCGTCCCCCGCCTGGAGGAGCAGCTGCACCGTCACATCCTGGGTAAGGTGGCCCTGGCTGATGAGCTCCGAGAGGCAGTCCCCCTCCACATACTCCATCACCAGGTAGGGGCCCAGGTGGGGCTCCTCGCCCACATCAAAAACGGTGATGGCATTGGGATGGCTGAGGCGAGCGCTGATCTCCGCCTCCCGACGGAAGCGCAGTAGCACCTCTGCATCACCCGTGCCTTCCCGCACCGTCTTGATGGCCAGGGGGCGTTTCAGCAGGGGGTCCTCCGCCAAGTAGACGGTGCCCATCGCCCCGGCCCCGAGGGTGCCAAGAACCTTGTAGCGGCCGATGGTGGAAGGATCCAGACTCATGCACTCTCGATCATGCCAGAGGAAGGCCCTGGCGCAGCCAGAGGGTACACTTCTTCCATGTCTGGAATCGGCTTCTCCTCCCCCCGCCCCGCCCAGCTCCGCCGCTTCGGCAGAGTCTTCTATCCCGCGGGCCTCCGCCTGCAGAAGGCCCTGGCCGCGCATGTGGCTCGACCGCAGAAGCCCGATCAGCTGGTGATTCTTGAGCACGATCCGGTCTTCACCCTGGGCCGCAACGCGACCCCTGCCGACATCCACATGAGCGAGGCGTTTCTCCAGGCACAGGGCGTAAGCATTCACGCCACGGACCGCGGGGGTGAAGTCACCTACCATGGTCCCGGCCAGATCGTGGCCTATCCCATCTGCAACCTCCGGGGCGGCCGGGAGGATGTGGGCCGTCTCGTGCGGGGGCTGGAGGAGGCCATGATCCGCACGGCGGCGGAGTTCGGCGTCACCGCCGCCCGTCTCGACGGCGCACCGGGCATCTGGGTGGACACACCCAGGGGCCTCGAGAAACTTGGCGCCATCGGGCTCCACCTGAGCCGCTGGATCAGCACCCACGGCATCGCCTTCAATGTGCACCCCAACCTCCAGCACTTCTCCTGGATCACCCCCTGTGGGTTCACGGACAAGGGGGTTTGCAGCCTGGCATCGCTCCTGGGTGAGGCCGCCCCCTCCTGGACCGAGGCCGCCGACCGCCTCCAGGCCCATCTCGCCCGGTGCCTGGCCCTGGATTTCCAACCCGTGCGTGAACCCAGCCGGAGCGTCTCGGCCCTCACCTGGCGCAGGGGGCACCAGGGCCCGGAGATCCTGATGATGCTTCGCCGACCGGAACACGGATTCTGGTGGCAAAGCGTCACCGGGATGATGGAGCCCGGGGAAACCCCGGAGCAAACCGCCCACCGGGAACTGAAGGAGGAAACCGGGCTGAGGGGCACCCTCCGCCCCCTGGGCCTTGCCCACAGCTTCTGGGTGGATCCCGCCATCGTGCACTTTCCCGACGACGAGCCTCGGTTCAATACGGAAACCTGCTTTTCCATGGAGGTAGCCACGGATGCCCAGGTGGACCTGGAACCCTCTGAACATAGCGAGTACCAGTGGTGCCAGCCGGAGCAGGCCCTTGGCCTCATGAAATGGGAAGGGTCCAAGGCCGCCCTGGGGATTCTGCGGTCCACCCTCGGGGCCTGAACCACATCCTGGACTCATGCCCCCCTGACCTGGGCCGATAAATCCCAATGGTTCTCATGCTGCCTCCCAATCCCCCGTCCCCTGCTCCAGGCGCGGCCCACTGGCCGAGGTGGGCCCCCTGGATGCTCCTGGCCTACACCGCCTTGGGCCTGGGCACCCTGGCCTTCGCCGCCTGGGAACGCAGTCTTGGGTTGAATCTGCTGAACGCTCTGATCTTCCTCCACGCCAGCGGACTGGCCCTGGGGCGCTCGCGCCGACAATCCCTCGCCGTCTGGGGCTGGCGGGCCTTGGCCCTGGGGCTTCTGGCCCAGGCGAGCAACCAGCTCTGGGCCTCGCTGCATCTGCTGCGTTTCAAGACGCCACTGCCCTTCCCCCACTGGGGTGATCTCCTTTCCTATCTGTCCCTCGCGCTGATCCTCGCCAGCCTCCTCGCCTGGCCTCTGGCCTCCACCACGGGCTCCGAACGAACCCGCAAGGGCCTGGATGGGCTGAGCGCCGGCCTTTGTGCCTTCTTCTGGGCCTGGCTGGCGGCCCTGGGTCCTTTGTTCCATGCCTCCGCGGCGCACCTGGGAGAACGACTGGCCCTGGTGCTGTTCTTCGTGGGCAACACAGCATCCTTGGCCCTTTGCGCCTACCTGGGCGCCCGGCAGGTGTCCCGTTTCCGAGGTCCCCTGGGCTGGATCTCCCTGAGCTTCGTCCTTTCGACCCTGCAGGTCATCCTCCAGGTGCCACTGACCCTGGCCGGGGCCTATTTCCTGGGTCATCCCCTGGATCTGCTGGTCCTGCTGGCGGCCCTGTTCATGCTGCTGGCCCCCGTGGCTCCCCTGTCCCTGGAACCCTTGGCGCAGCCAG
>JBBIHT010000104.1:0-7201 GCA_037446845.1 Geothrix sp.
CGGCGCCATGGCCCACTGGGTCAGGCTTCAGAAGCATGGGCGGGCCGCCTATTTCGTGGTGAGCCGCCGCCTGTCCTACACCAATGTCTGCTACACCCATTGCCAGTTCTGCGCCTTCCAGGCCAAGCCCGGTGAGCCACGCGCCTACTCGCTGTCCGCCGAGGAAATCATCCGTGAGCTGGAGAAGCCCGAGAACCTGGGCGTTCGCGAGTTGCACATGACCTCGGGCCATAATCCAAAATTGAAAGTGGCCTACTTCGAGGACCTCTTCCGGAGGATCAAGGCGCGCTTCCCCTCCATCCATCTCAAGGTCTTCACCATGATCGAGATGGACTACTACGCGCGGAACAGCGGCCTCAGCACCGAAGCGTTCCTGGACCGCTGCATGGCGGCCGGCCTGGAGAGCTGCCCCGGAGGCGGGGCAGAGATCTTCGACGAGGCGCTGCGCGAACAGATCTGCATCGGCAAGAAGGACGCCCAGGTATGGCTCGATACGGCCGCCCTGTGCCACCGCAAGGACCTGCCCACCAACTGCACCATGCTGTACGGTCACATCGAGGAGGCCAGGCACCGGGTGGATCACCTGTCGCGCCTCCGCGATCTCCAGGACCGCTCCCTCCAGGCAGGCCATCAAGGATTCCTGGCCTACATCCCGCTGGCCTACCAGAACGAGGACAACGAGCTGAGCGCCACCCATGTGATCCCCGAGACCACGGGCACCCAGGATCTGCGCGAAATCGCCGTGGCCCGCCTCCTGCTGGACAACATTCCGCACATCAAGGCCTACTGGGTGATGATCTCTCCGGGCCTTGCCCAGGCCGGCCTGAGCTATGGCGCGGATGACCTTGATGGCACCGTCATCGCCGAGGAAATCGCCCACCTTGCTGGCGCGAAGAGCCCCCAGGGGCTGCCCCGCAACGAGATGGTGCGACTCATCGAGGCGGCCGGTTTCGAAGCCCTGGAACGGGACAATCTCTACAACACCTACGCCACCGTCTAGTCAACTTTGCGCTTTTCATAGGTCTTCATGGGATCCAGTGCAAAGGCGTAGCGGCTGGTCCACAGGCGGTCGTGGATGCGAGCTGCCTGCCCTGCCAGGGGGGAATCCCTGAAGATCAGTTCGATGTTCCGCGAATCAGTGAAGTAGCTTCCCTCCCAGTTGCTGGTGCCCAGGGCCAAGTGCTGGGCATCCACCACGAGGTACTTGCTGTGGATGGTGCGGGCGTAGGGAAGGTGCCCTTCCTGCGCCTCGGGGATGGTCACCACCTTCACCTGGAGATTGGGGATCAAGGTCAGGGCCTTCAGGTGCGGCAGGGCGGGTCCTCCCAGCATCCAGTCCGACACCAGGAGCCGCACCTGCACACCCCGCACCGCCGCCGCACGCAGGGCATGATCCAGCACCGGCCAGTAGCCGTCCTGCCCCTGCAGGGGGGAATAGGTGAGCAACTGGACCCGGACAGTCCGCTTCGCCTGGTCCAGCAGTTCCACCAGGGCCCCCAGGGCGGGACGGATGTCCGGGGGGGTCAGGAAGGGCGGGCTGGCCACTAGCTCGGCCTGCGGCCGTGCTTGCGGCGGGGCCATGGCCGGGAAGGACGGCAGAAGGTGGTCCCCGGCAAAGGCCCAGTCAATGGCGAACAGCCGTGCGAGCTCCGCGACCAGGGCAGGTTCCCGGGTGCGCACGCCCAGTTCGTGGATCTGATCCAGGGCCCGCCAATCGAAATTCTGGCTCCCGAGAAAGGCTTCGTGGTCGTCCACCACCAGATATTTCGCGTGCAGGATACCCTTGGAGCTACCCCGCAGATCCAGACTGCGCACTTCGGCACCCGGGATACCGCGGAGCCGCGCCACTGACGCAGGATCCTGGCCGAGCATCCTGGCAGATAGCAGGAATCGCACCCGCACCCCTCTGGCTCCCGCGTGTTCCAGCTCGGTAAGCACGGGCTCCAAGGCACTCCCAGGGCGATTGGTGACATAGAACTGGGCCGCATCCACGCGGTTCCTGGCGCCGCGCACCATCTGCACCCAGACATCCCGGGCAAAGGGCAAGGCAGGATCAGCCAGATCGGTCTCGACGGGCACAGATTGAACCAGGCCCGTCAGGACCCCCTGAGGCCACAGGCCGAGGCTGGCCGACAGGATCAGGAACAGCGAACGAACCAGCATGGGCCCACCCCGAACAAGAGAATACTCCGTTGACGCGCCTGTCCTCCCCCTGCTGAGCTGGTGCCATGGACAGCAAGGCGGAACTCCGCGCGCAACTGAAGACCCGGCGGGATGCCCAGGGGCCCGAACTCCGGGCCGACTGGTCGGCCGCCGTGGCCGGGCATCTCGACCGCTATGGGCGCGATCACCGGATCAGCCGGATTGGCGCCTTCTGGCCACTCGGTTCCGAGATTGACCTGCGGCCTGCCATCACGGCCCATCCAGCCTGGCTCTGGTTTTTTCCGCGGGTGGCCTCCACCCAGCCGCCACGCCTCGCCTGGGGTACCGAACCCCTGGAGAAGGGCCTCTGGGGCCTCATGGAGCCCACCCTGGCCCAGCATTTCCTCCCGCCAGTACAGCTGCTGCTGGTGCCAGGCCTTGCCTTTGATGAGCAGGGCCATCGCCTGGGCTATGGCCGGGGATTCTATGATGCGCTGCTCGCCAGGCTCTCGCCGGAGGTGGTCACCCTTGGCGTCGGGTTCGAAAGCCAAATGCACCAGTCGGTCCCTGTGGAACCCCACGACTGGCCGGTGCAGGGTTTGCTGAGCGAACGGGGATTGGTCTGGGCCAGAGCCCGCTGAGAAACCTACCCCAGCTTGAGGATGCTGGACCCGTCGGCGTAATCCTCGGTGGGGGTTTCCCGCATCTTCTGCAGCACCTGGACCAGGGCCCGGATGCGCTCCACCATCTCCCCGATCTTGGCCAGCTTCGCCTCCTCGGGATATTTCCGCTGGAGCATTTCCACCTGCATGGAAATGATGGCCAGGGGATTGTTGATCTCGTGCTTCAGGGTGCCTGCCATCTGCCGGAAGGATTCCAGCCGCTCGGAGGCGAGGGCTCGCTGTTGCAGCTCCGTGTGTCCCCGAAGCACCTGCAACCGGTGGTGCAGAGCCTCCCACCGGAAGCCTTCCGCCAGCCAGTCCGTGGCGCCAGCTTGGATGAGTCCCAGGGTCTGGTCCTCGGAACAGCGCACCACCAGGATGGGCGTGGTGGCGAAGGAGGGATGGCGGCGATAGGCGCGAATGCAAGCCTCCGCATCCACCGAGCCTTTGGCATCCACGACCAGGAACCGGAACCGGGGGGTCTGGAGCTGGGGAGGGTCTGCCTCCAGGGGTTGGAGGCTCAACTCGTCCGCATCGGCTACGGTCTGGAACAGGCCCACCAGGCCGAGATCCTCGCTGACCAGCCCGAGCAGCGGGCGAGTCGGCTCTTCCGGCATGGCGTCGGGTCCCTCGGGGATGAGCACATCCAGCGTCTGGTCACTCCAACGCCAACAGACCCCGGCCTCACCCAGGGTGCGTTGGGTCCAGGGGTCGGGAAGGGGGGCATGCAGGCCCGGCGGCAGACCAAGCCGAAGAATGCGGGCATCCCTGGCCTGGTCCCAGCGAAGCTGGACCTCGGACCCGGCGCTCAACTGCATCAGCATGGTTTCCGCCAGCCCGTCCAGGGCCGTCTCCAGCGGTCCACCCGCCATCCAGACGGCCCCCTGGGGGGCCTCAGAGGCCTGGAGCTGGCACTTCCGCAACCGGATCAGGGCGGACCAGCGGTGAACAAGCCCCTCCTGGAAGGCTCCCAGGGGAACGCTCTGGCCGGCGGCGGGCCCTTCCTCGGAATGGTTCTCCTGAAAACCCTGGTCGAGGATGGCCCCTACGCGGCTCATCTGGCTCTGGATGACCTCACCCAGGCCGTCGGGCAGGGTGGTTGCCCAGCTCTGGATGTGGCGCAGCGGCGAGGCCAGGGCAGCCAGCAGCTCCCCCTGCCGCTCGGCCAGTCGCTGGCTGGCGGCCCTGAGGCGGAGCAGTTCTCCCTGCTCCTCCGCCTGGCTCAACACCCGGCGGTTCAGCAGCGCCTGCCGCAGGGCCAGGGAACCCTGGGACACAAAGGCCTGGAAGATGGCCAGGTCGAAACGGGCAAAGGGCCGATGCTCGGATTCCCGGTCCAGGTAGAGCACGCCCAGCACCTGCCCCTCGTCGAGCATGGGCGCGCAGAGCACCGAACCCCGGTGCAGCTCCACCAGACTCATGCCACCGAAGCGAGGATCCGCCAGGGGACGATTGGAAAGCACGGCGGTTTTTTCCCGGGCCACATAATCCAGGATGGAACGGGAAAGTCCGATGCCTTCCTGCACCTCACCCACTCGATGGGCCGTGTGCCAGCTGCCCTCGCCTTGGCCCATGACCAGGAAGCCCCTATCTGCCCCCAGCAGGTGCAGGGCCTCCTCCAGCAGACCCTGCACCAGGCTGTCGGCATCCGTGCGCCGGAAGAGCGCCTCCGTGGAACGATGCAGCAGCTCGATGCCTCGGATGAGCACCAGGGCCTGGGCAGGCTCGGGGCGCACCTCCTGGAACAGGTCGCCCACCCGCTCGGCGAAGGTGAGGCCATCCAGGCCCGGGAAGCCCTCCGAAAAGGCCAGGTGCCAGAGGCCGCACTGCAATTCGTCCCCATCCTGGAGGGCATTCCCCTGGGGATAGTTGAGCGGCAGGCCGTTGAGGAGGGTTCCATTGGCGGAACCCAGGTCCCTGACCCACCAGATGTTGCCGACCGGAGAAAGGGAGGCATGGATCCTGGACAGGGAGGCCTCTCCGGTCAGGGCTAGATCGCAGGCGAGGGGATCACGCCCCACCTGGCATGCCCCATGGATGGGGTGCCACTTGAGCTGAGTTCCCTCCATCCAGGAAAGGTAGGGCATTGGGCCTCCACCCTCCTCTTTCGGCCGAGGCGCCAGGGCCCTGAATCAGGAAGGCAAAGGATACCGTGTCGCCCGGTTGCGGCTCGCCCGGAAGAACAGCAGCGTGTGGCCGATGGTCCAGACATGCTCCAGGGCCGGCACCGCTGCGCAGAGGGCCTGGGCGGCAGTGCTCTCATCCTCAAAGCTGTTGGGATTGAGCTTGATCTTCACCAGCTCGAGGCTCTCCACCATCACATCCAGTTCCGCCGCCTGGGCAGGCGTCACCCCCCCCTTGCCCACATGCATGACGGGTTTGAGTGCATGGGCCTTGGCCTTGAGGTACTGACGCTGTTTGGGGTTGAGCATCGGATCTCCGTAGGGACCAGTCTATCGTGGAAGGCGAGGTGTCCCATGCTGCGTACGGTCCTGCTCTCCCTCGCCACCCTGGCCTGTCTGGGGACCCCGCCCCGCACCTTGCGGGTGGACTATGGGCACACCGGCAACGCCAACGCCGAACACTTCGGCGTGGATCGCGTGGTGCTGGAGCCCCTGCCTTGGCCGGGGGATCCCGCCAAGACCGTGGACACCAGCAACCTCGGGAAATACTGTTTTGAGGTGGCCGACAAGGCCACCGGAAGGCTCCTCTATTCTCGCGGTTTTGCCAGCATCTACGGCGAGTGGGAGACCACCGGTGAAGCCGGGACCCTCAGCCGCACCTTCTCGGAATCCCTGCGCTTCCCCCAGCCCCAGGTCCCGGTGCGAATCCAGGTGAAGAAACGAGACGGCCAGAACGCCTTCAAGCCCATCTGGACCTTCGACCTGGATCCGAAGGATGCGCTGATCGAGCAGGCGCCCCCCCCGGATGCCGGCGGGCTCATGACCTTGCAGAGCCAGGGCAATCCCGCCGACAAGGTGGATCTCCTGATCATGGGCGATGGCTATACCGCGGCCGAACGAGGGAAGTTCGAGGCCCAGGCTCGAAAGGTCATGGAACTGCTTTTTCAGCAAAGCCCATTCAAGGAACATCGGAGCGCCTTCAATGTCTGGGCCCTGTGTCCACCCTCCAGGGAGAGCGGCATCTCGCGACCCTCCACGGGCATCCACCGGCGCACTCCCCTTGGCACCACCTACGATGCCTTCGGTAGCGAACGCTATGTGCTGACCTACGACAATCGCACCTGGCGCGACCTCGCCGCCCAGGCCCCCTATGAGTTCGTGGAGATTCTGGTGAACGCCGATACCTACGGCGGAGGCGGCATCCACAATCTCTACAGCACGGCTTCCGCCGGCAACAGCACCATCGGCTACCTCTTTGTTCACGAGTTTGGCCACCACTTCGCCGGGCTGGCGGATGAGTACTACACCTCCGATGTGGCCGTGACCAACAGCCCTGCCCGCCCTGAACCCTGGGAGCCCAATGTCACCGCCCATCCGGCCACCCCGAAATGGGCCAGCCTGCTGACCCCTGGCATTTCTCTCCCCACACCATGGAAGAAGGACGACTTCGAAGCCCACAGCCACGCCTACCAGAAGGAGCGCCGCGCCATCCGGGCCGCCCATCGCCCCGAAACGGAGATGGATGCCCTCTTTGCCCGGGAGAAGGTGTTCGAGACGAAACTCCTCGGGACCGATGACCATAGCGGCCGGGTGGGCGCCTTCGAGGGCGCCAACTACGAAGCCAAGGGCTACTTCCGCAGCCAGGAGGACTGCCTCATGTTCACCCGCGATGATGCGGGCTTCTGCGCCGCCTGCCGGGCGGCCATCGAGCGGGTGATCGGCCAGTACGCCCGGTAGGATCCTCCGGGCCAAGGTAAAAAATCCTCGAATTCCTTTGCTGAATGCTTGGATTTTTACCTGGACTAGCGCACCATCTTACCATCTCATGTTGTCGCCCGGTACTCACCTCGGTCCCTATGTCCTCGATACCCCCCTCGGTACGGGAGGCATGGGCGAAGTTCATCGCGCTACCGATTCCCGCGATGGCAGCCAGGTGGCCCTGAAGGTGCTCAGCCCCACCCTGGTCCAGGGAGGCGAGCGCATGGCCCGGTTCCAGCTGGAGGTCCAGACCCTCTCCTCCCTGGATCACGCCTCCCTGCCCCGGATCTACGAATTCAACCTCGAAGGCCCTTCGCCGTACTTCGCCATGGAACTCCTGGAAGGCGAGACCCTGGAATCCCGACTGCTCAGGGGCCAGCTCCCGGCACAGGAAGCTCTGGATCTGGCCCATCAGCTGGCCCTGGGCCTGGCCGTGGCCCACGACCACGGCATCATCCACCGGGACCTGAAGCCCGGCAACCTCTTCATCACCACCGAGGGGCGGCTGAAAATCCT
>JBBIHT010000105.1:0-7111 GCA_037446845.1 Geothrix sp.
CACCGCGCCGATCTCGGCCATCTGGGCGTCCAGGCTCTGCAGCTCGCCCTGGTGCAGGGCCTGGTGGGCCAGGCTGAACATGCGGCTGCTGCTGCTCTCCTGGCTGAAGACGAGGCTGGTGCGGGCCTGGAGCTTGGCGCGCTCCAGCTCATCGGGCTGTACTCCCTGTTGGCGGATGCGGGCGCATTCGGCCAGGGTGCGCTGCACCAGCTCCCGCACCTGGGCCGGGGCGCAGCTGGCACTGATCTGCAAGGCGCCCGTGTCCGCATAGGGACTGAGATAACTGCCCACCTGATAGCAGAGCCCCCGGCGTTCGCGGAGTTCCAGGAACAGGCGCGAGGCCATGCCGCCGCCCAGGACGAAGCTGAGCAGGTTGGCGGCCGCGCGATCCGGCGACCGGTGATCGGGCGCCGGAAAGCCCATGACGAGATTCGCCTGCTGGAGCTCCTTCCGCGGCACATTCAGCAGGAAGGGCCTGGGGCGCGCGAGCGCGCTGGGCGCCGGTCTGCCGCCCAGGGGCAGGCGCGCCAGGATCGGGTCTAGCAGGGCCATAAGGGTGGTGGGGTCAAGGGCGCCAGCGGCAGCCACCACCAGGTTCGGCGCGCGGTAGGTGCTTTCGAAAAAGGCCCTGGCTTCGGCCGGTCCGTAGGTGGCCACCTGCTCCCGGAGCCCCAGGATCGGATGGGCCAGGGGGGTGCCCTCCCAGAAGCCACCGTAGAAGAGTTCGCTCACCCAGTCGTCGGCCTGATCTTCGCTCTGGGCGATCTCCTCCAGGATGACCCCCCGCTCCCGCACCAGCTCCTGGGCATCGAAGCGGGGCGAAGTCACCAGCTCCCCCAGGAGGCTCACCAGTTCCGGCAGCTGCTCCGCCAGCACCTTGCCGTAGAAGCAGGCCACCTCCTTGCCCGTGAAGGCATCCACATGCCCGCCCAGGCGATCCGTGGCCTCGGCCAGCTCGTCGGGGGTGGCGTAGGACTCAGTGCCCTTGAAGACCGTGTGTTCCAGGAAGTGCGCCAGGCCTTCTTCCGCCGGTCCCTCGTGGCGCGAGCCCCGTCGCACCCAGAACCCCACCGCGCAACTGCGCACATGGGCCAGGGGCTCGATGAGGATTTCAGTGCCGTGGGCAGTGACCGTGCGAAAGGGCGATTCAACCATAGGATCAGTGTACAGCCTGGTGCCGGAAGGCCCGCCTGCGGCGCCGGACCTAGCCCTCCGCCTCGCTCCCGGCCAGCCCGATGGGCGTGCGGTGCAGCTTCCAGCCAGCCAGGCCCCAGCAGAGGGCGCCGAAGGCGATGAGGACGAGGAACGCCAGCACGGGGTGCGTGGTGACCTGCTCCTGGGCCAGCATCTGGTGGGTCTGGACGGAGGTGGCGCGGGTGCCCGTGAGGCTTTCGATGTAATGGCTGAAGGTCAGACGCTGGAGGAAGGCCGGAAAGACACGCACCAGGGGTTCCCACAGGAAGAAGTACAGCGCGCCCCACAGGGCGCCCCGCTTGAACAGCAGGCCCGCCAGGGTCATGAAGGCCAGCTCGCCCCACCAGGCCCCCACCATCGCCCCCAGGCGACCGGGCAGCTGCGAGGGATCTCCGGCAAAGGCGAACAGGCCCAGCAGGGCCAGGATCAGCCAGCCGGCCCCCCAGAGGAACCAGGGAAGGCCCTTCCCCAGGGGCAGCGCCCAGGTGGTGGCGGGGCGCGCCAGCAGGAGGGGGAGGGTGCGCTGTTCCAGATCCTCGCGGATGCCTGCGGGCGCGGCCACCAGGGCCATGATGGGCAGCAGCACCCGCAGGATCTCGTGGAAGATCTGCAGGGCATCCCGGGGGGTGAAATCCGCCCCCTCCATCCGGGAGAGCAGGGTCACCCCCACCACCAGCAGCACCGGGCCCACGGCACTGGCCGCGAGGATCCAGCCCCGGGCCTGGAGCACCCGAGGCGCATAGCCAACCGCCATGGCTCGGATGGTCGTCAGAGGTGAGGGTGGGGTCGTCATCGCAGATTCCATGGAAAGAAATCCAGGCTGGAAAGCCTGGGGGCCATCAGGCGTGGTCCCTGGTCAGGTACTGGAACACCGCGTCCAGGTTCAGGTCCAGGGGATCCAGGGCGCTGAGGGGCAAGCTCCCTTCGGCCGCGGCCTGCTGCAGCCGGGGCAGCAGTTCCCGGGGCGAGCGCACAGACAGGACCACGGCGCCTTCCTCCCGGCGCAGGGCCACCAGCTCGGGCTGCTCCACCGCCCAGCGGGCCAGGGGGTCGGCCTCCCCGCTGAGGCGCAATTCCACGGGATGCCGGTCCAGCAACTGGCGGATCTCGGTCACGCTGCCTTCCGCCAGCAGGCGCCCCCGGAACAGGAGCAGGATCCGATCCGTGAGCTGTGCGATTTCACCGAGGATGTGGCTGGAAACGACCACCCGGACACCACCGGCGGCCAGCTCGCGCAGCAGGCCCATGAGGCTGAGCCGCGCCTCGGGGTCCAGGCCGTTGAAGGGCTCGTCCAGGATGAGCAGGCGCGGCTGGTGCAGCAGGGCCTGGGCCAGGCGGATGCGCTGGCGCATGCCCTTGGACATGCTCGCGAAGGCCAGATGGCTGCGATCGGCCATGCCGACGATCCCCAGGCCCCTGGTCACCGCCGCACCGAGCGCCTCGCCCGACAGCCCCGACAACACACCCATCATGCGCAGCCAGCGATCCGCCCGCAGGCCGGAAGGCAGGCGGTCCCCTTCGGGCACCAGGCCGATCCGGGCCAGCACGGAAGGGTTGCGGAAGGGCGATTCACCGAAGACCGCCACCGTCCCGCCCGAAGGGGGCAGCAGGCCCGAAAGCAGTTGCAGCAGCGAGGACTTGCCGGCGCCGTTGGGGCCCAGCAGGCCCGTGATGCCACCCGCTTCCGGCAGGCTGAAAGTGGTGGGGCTGAGGCCCAGGATGGGGCCGTAGCGCAGGGAGGCGCGATCCAGGACGATCATCAGATCACCGCCTCAGAGGGGCGCGTGCGCAGCGCCGCGATCCAGGTCCAGCCACCCAGGTGCAGCGCCGTGCCCAGCAGCGCCGGACCCCAGTCCACCAGGGGCCGTGCCACCCCCATGAACAGCTGAGGCCAGGCTTCCGCAAGCATCACCGGGTTCAGGCCATCCACCAGGCGGAGACCCGTGAGCCCGTGAATCGTGGCGGTGAGGGCCCCCAGCCCCAGCACGGCCCCCAGCACCCAGCCCACACCGGCCCGGGGGGTCGCGGCGAGACTGGAGGCACCCACCGCCAGGGTGCCCATCAGCCCGCACCCCAGCACCATGGCTGGCAGCAGCCGCAGGGGCGTGGTGGGCCACACCGGACCATGGACACCGGCCAGCAGGAGGGACATCAGCCAGGGCACCAGGGCGAAGGGCAGGAGGATCAGGAAGGGCAGGCCGGCGGCAAAGCCGATCTTGGCCATTAGGTAGTCCCTTTGCATCACAGGATGGGCGTACAGCAGCGGCCGCACGCGGTAGAGGGTGTCCCGGGCCACGAGGCCGCCGCCCACCAGGGCCACGAGGAACCACAACAGATAGGCCGTGGGGTTGAGCAGGTCCGCCTGGAACTCTGCCCCCTGGGTGAACAGGGTCCGGGCGAAGTCCTGCATGGGCTTCAGGGACTGGTTGGTCTGCAGCAGGTGGTCCACATAGATCCGAGCCACCTTCCAGAGCAGGATGGAGAGGAAGGCAAAGCCGAAGAAGCGGCCGATCTTCTGGCGCCAGAGGCGGGCCGCATCGAAGCGCAGGATCACCCAGGCCGGCGGATGGCCCAGGCTGAGGTCGGGCGCGGGTGGGAGAGAAGGCTCGAAGATGGGCATCTCACTGCTCCCGGGCGGACGCGGGGGGGGCGGTGCGGACCGCTTCATCCCCATGGAGGGCACGCAACAACACCTCGTCCAGGCGGTCGTGGCGGGGCGTGATCTGGATCAGGGTGGCGCCGTGGGCCTGGGCCCATTGGAAGGCGCGGCGGGGTTCAGCCTCGGCCAGCTCAAGGTCGTAGAGGCCGTTGCGGGCTTCCAGCACACGGCCCAGCTCGGCCAGCGCCGCCTCCTGGTCGGCCCGGAGCGGGTCCAGGAACCGCAGCTCCACGCGCCGGGCCAGGGCCTTGCGCAGGCCGGCGATGGACCCCGCGGCCTTGATGTGTCCCTGATCGAGGATGACCAGCTGATCGGCAACCCGCTCCACATCCCCCAGCAGGTGGGAGGCGAGGATCACCCCCGTGCCCAGTTCCGCATGGACGCGCAGGACGAGATCCAGCATGCGGCGGCGGCCATCGGGATCCAGGCCATTGGTGGGCTCGTCCAGGAAGATCAGCTCGGGGCTGTGGACCAGGGCCTGGGCCAGCTTGACCCGCTGGCGCATGCCCGTGGAATAGCCGCTCACGGGCCGGTACCGGGCCTCGTCCAGCCCGACGAAGTAGAGCACCTCGTGGGCACGGTCCCGGGCGGCAGCGCACCGCAAGCCGCACAGCTCACCCCAGAAGGCCACCTGTTCGTAGGCCGAAGCGTCCTCGATGAGGGCATCGTACTCGGGCATGTAGCCGATGCGCGCCCGCAGGCTCGCTGAACCGGGAGCACCCAGCGCCACCCCCAGCACGGTGCCCCCGCCGGCGCAGGGGTTCAGCAGGCCCAGCAGGGTTTTCAGAAGGGTGGACTTGCCGGAACCGTTGGGCCCCAGCAGCCCCACGATGCCGCTATTGAGCGTCAGGGAGAGGTCCTGCAGGGCGGGGTTGGCAGAGGCGCTGTAGCGCACCTCCAGATGCTCGAATGCGATCAAGATCAACTCCAGGATGTGGGCGGCTACGAACCAGTCCAGGAATGGATTAGGCTGGGTCCATCCTCTCACTCCTCGAGGGCTCCCCATGCCACTCCTTGACTGGCCCTTCCTCGACGCCCTCCAGGCAGGGGCTCTGCTCATGCTCTTCGTGGGTTTCGGCAGCGAGGGCCTGGCCCGGCGCGACCGCATCATGGCCTGGCTTGCCCTGACCTGCCTCCTGGTGGCGCTGCGGCATGGCCTGCTTGCCCTGGGCACCCTTCACGGCATCAACCCGGATCTGCTGGATCGCGGCCAGAGCCTGCTCATTGCCGCAGGCTTCCTCTGCCTCTGCGCGTCCCTCAAGCACCTGTTCCCGGACCAGGTGCCGGGGCACTTCCCCGGTTGGATGACCATTGCCTTGGCGCCGAACTATCTCAGGAACCTGGTGTTCACGCATCCGAGCCTGGCGGATACCTGGTCCCATCAGCTGTCCAATGCTGCCTTCCTGCTGGGTTGCGGCTGCATCCTCACCTGGATCTTCCAGGCGCGGCAGTTGGGCAACCCCATGGCCCGCCGGCTCTTCCTGGCCTTTATGGCAGCGGCCCTCCTGGCGGTGGTGGAGCTGCTGGCTTTCAGCCTGTTCAACCTGAAGATCCGGCTTTCCGGGTTCAGCCTGGTCATCCTCGCCCTGGCCATGGGCACCTCCTGGCAATGGCTGTTGATCCGGAGCATGGAGACTCGCATTCACCGCGTTCGGAAGGAGGCGGAGGCCTGGCAAAGCCTGTTCCCCGGCAACACCTTCCGTACCGATCGGCCCTCGCCCCTCCTGGAAAACCTGCTGGGCCAGGGCTGGGCAGACCAGGTGAAGGCACAGCCGGAGGGCGTGCTCCTGGGCACGGACGGGTTCCCCTACCGCGTACGCAGCCGGATTCTGCACCAGGATGAACGCCTGGGCTGGGTGGAGCGGGAGGACGAAACCCAGCCCGGCGCGGGGGGCTTCCTGTCCGGGTGGAGCATGGCCCTCGGCATGGATGACCTGGCACAGCGGACCCGCCTCCAGGCGCTGCTGGAAGGATGGGGGGCACAGGTGACCCTCTGGGGCACAGTCCCCCCCCGCGAGGGCCCCTTCCCTAGCGTGCTCATCTGGGGAAGGGAACCCAGCATCCTGGCCGTGTGGCGGGAGCACGACCTCCAGCGGCGACGTCCCGCTGGATCCAGGTGGGCGGGCCCGCCACGGAGGGCCCCCATGCGCGGCTGGACCCGCCGGGCTCCGAGGGCCGCCTGAGGGAGATTCTGGAGGGCCTGATCTCCCGGCGCTGAGAGCTGAGCCTGGGACACTTGCCCGGCAGGGCCCCATCCATCGGACAATGGCTCCATGAGCTTCGCCCACCTTCACCTGCATACCGAATACTCCCTGCTGGACGGCCTCACCCGCATCCCGGATCTCGTGAAGAAGTGCGTAGCCAATGGCATGCCGGCGGTGGCCGTCACGGACCACGGCAACATGTTCGGCATGATGAAGCTCTTCGACGCCTGCGAGAAAACCCGCACGCCCGAAGGCCAGCTGGCCCTTAAGCCCATCCTCGGCTGCGAAGTCTATGTGGCGCCGAAGACCCGCTTCGATCGCAAGCTCGAGGCCAAGAACACCACCGGGGAGGAGGGGCTGGAGGACTGTGTGGACCCCAGCGGCAGCCGCGATGCCGGATACCACCTGGTGCTCCTGGCGAAGAACCCCGTGGGCTTCCACAACCTATCCCGTCTGGTCTCCGCGGGCTTCACCGAAGGCTTCTACTACAAGCCGCGCATTGACAAGGACCTGCTGCGCCAGCACAGCGAAGGGCTCATCGGTCTTTCCGCCTGCCTGGGCGGCGAGGTCCAGGCCCGAATCCTTCAGAATCGCCTGGACCAGGCCGAGCAGGTGGCCTGCGACTTCCGCGAGATCTTTGGCGAGGATTTCTACCTGGAGATCCAGGACCAGGGGTTCAAGAAAGAGCAGGACATCATCCCCTTCCAGGAGCAGCTGGCACAGAAGCTGGGCATCCCCCTGGTGGCCACCAACGATGCCCATTACCTGGATCACCGGGATTCGGACCTGCACGACACCCTCCTGTGCATCGGCACCAAGACCACCAAGGCCAAGGAGCGGCGCATGCGCTTTGCCACGGACCAGTTCTTCGTGAAGACACCCGAGGAAATGGCCGCCGTGTTCCCCGACCACCCCGAATACCTGACGCGCACCCTGGAGATCGCCGCCAAGGTGGACCTGTTCCCCATCACGCGGAAACCCGCCACCCCCCAGTTTCCAGTGCCGGCGGGCCACGACCTGCAGTCCTACTTTCTGCAGGTTGCCAAGGATACCT
>JBBIHT010000106.1:0-7081 GCA_037446845.1 Geothrix sp.
CAAGCAGGTCCACGAGAATGCGCGGTACTTCCGGGCCGGCATGGAGAAGGCGGGATTCAAGCTGCTGCCGGGCGAGCACCCCATCGTGCCCGTCATGCTCTACGAGGCGCCCCTGGCCCAGGAGTTCGCCAAGCGGCTGCTGGACGAGGGCGTGTATGTCATCGGCTTCTTCTTCCCGGTGGTGCCCAAGGGCCAGGCCCGCATCCGCACCCAGATGAGCGCCGGCCACACCAGGGCCGATCTGGACAAGGCCATCCAGGCCTTCACCAAGGTGGGCCGGGAACTGGGCGTGATCGCCTAGGCCCGGCTCAAGGAATCAATCAGCAGGCGCAGGGATTCCTGGCCGGCGGGATCCAGATCCCGGTTGAAGGCGATGGCCGTGCCACGGCCGTCCACTCGCACGACGGTACCGCGGGTCACGACGCGACGACCCGGCTCCTGGCTGCCTAGAAGGATGGCGATGCCGCACTCGGTGCCCACGGGAATCTGGCCATTGCCTCCCAGGAGCAGCCCACCCAGGCTCAAGTCCAGGGCGGAACGGAAGGCGATGATCTGGTCGGCCACCACCAGTTTCACTTGGTAGCTGATGGGAATGCGGGGGGAGCCGCGATGCTCGGCGAAGGGTTCCATGCGTATCCTCGGGCACCTGCAGAATAGCGCAGGGCTTCGGGGGCCTGGCTGATTCGCGGAATGTCAAGGAACGGAGGCCGAGGTTGGCGCTCCTGGCGGTTGGTGCTGAAATGATGCGGTTGGAGGTTCCATGAAGGTCCTGATGAAGTCCAAGCGCGAGAAGGGCATCTGGATGGGAGAAGCCCCCATGCCCGAAGTGGGACCCAACGATGTGCTCATTCGCATCCACAAGAGCGCCATCTGTGGCACGGATATCCATATCCACAACTGGGACGAATGGGCCCAGAAGACCATTCCCGTGCCCATGGTGGTGGGGCACGAGTACTTCGGCATCATCGAGGCGGTGGGTTCCGAGGTCGAAGGCTACCGGGCCGGGGACCGGGTCAGCGGGGAAGGGCACATCACCTGCGGCCACTGCCGGAACTGCCGCGCAGGCAAACGGCATCTCTGCCGGAATACCGTGGGCGTGGGGGTGAACCGCACGGGGTCCTTCGCGGAGTACCTCAGCATCCCGGCCTTCAATGTCTTCAAGGTGCCGGACAATGTACCTGATGACATTGCCTCGATATTTGATCCATATGGCAACGCGGCCCATACCGCGCTCAGTTTCGACATGGTGGGCGAGGATGTCCTGATCACCGGCGCAGGCCCCATTGGCATGATGGCCGTTGCCATTGCCCGGCATGTGGGGGCGCGGCATGTGGTCATCACCGATGTGAACGAATACCGACTGGACCTGGCGCGGAGGATGGGCGCTACGGTGGCCGTGAACCCCCTCAAGAGGGCACTGCCGGAGGTCATGAAGGACCTTGGCATGACCGAGGGTTTCGATGTCGGCCTGGAAATGAGCGGCAACCGTCAGGCCTTCGAATCCCTGCTGGAAGCCATGCACCATGGCGGCCGGGTCGCTCTGCTGGGGATCCTGCCGGGGAACTGCGCCATTGATTGGAGCCAGGTGATCTTCAAGGGGCTCACGCTGAAAGGGATCTACGGTCGGGAAATGTTCGAGACCTGGTACAAGATGGCCGCCATGGTCCAGAGCGGCCTGGATATCACCCCTGTCATCACCCATCACTTCCCCATTGATGAATTCCAGAAGGGATTTGAGGTGATGTGCAGTGGCCAGAGCGGGAAGGTGATCCTGGATTGGGGCGTAAGGTAGCCTTCGCTGCCAGGCACACCGCAGAGGCACAGCGCGGGCACCAGCCATTTGCAACCCCTACCGGATCGGTTGGGGCTCCGGGATGGTAGGGAAGGACGCCTCGGCCCAGGGCGCCCCGTCCTTGATGAGGATATCCGCCGCCAGGCCTTCGCCACCGGGCTGCAGGTCCGTGCCCAGGCAGGCCAGATCGTAGCCGTCCAGTTTGGTATTGAACCGCTGGCGCACCGGTCCCCGCTTGGTGGCGAGGTCCTCGATGGGTTTTGTGACATAGGCCCGGTAAAGGAAAGGGTGTCCCCAGGGCGATTCCGGCACCTGCTCCACATACTCGGGCACCAGGTCGCGGAGAGAGGGCGGGTATTCACCCTTCTTGCCGTGGTACCGGGCCAGGGCGTCACTGACCCGCTTAAGGGCCACCCGCACCTGTTTCTGGCGGTCTGCTACATCCCGGTTGGCGAAGGCTTCGATGAGGTAGAGGTCCCGCTTGGCCTGCTGGGCGGCTTCCGTATCCGGGTACCGCTCCATCAGCTGCCTCATCATGGCGCGGGCCTCGAGGCTTCGCCCCTCCAGGTTGAGCTTCCGGGCCTCTTCATAGAGATTGCCGGGCAGACGGGGATCCTCAGTGCTGCAGCCCGCCAGCAGGAGCAGCACCGCGAGGCCAGAGGTCAAGCGCGAAGAAGCCATGGCCCGAACCATAGCAGAGCCGAGGCCGGGCTTGAAGTAGGATGGAGAGGGATTGGGGGGCGTCATGACCGACAGGCCGATGCTGGTGGGCATCGTGGGGGGGTCCGGGAGTGGCAAGACCTCCGTGGCTGGGGAGATCGTTGCCCGCCTGCGACGGCAGAGGATCGCCACCCTTCTGCTGGACATGGATGCCTACTACGCACCGCTGGCCGTCGTGCAGGAGCGGTTCCAGGGCCGGGAAGTGAACTGGGACCATCCCCATGCCTTCGATCTGGAGCTCATGGCTGGCCATCTCGCCGCCCTCCACCGGGGCCAAAGCATCCGAAAGCCCGTGTACGACTTCACCACCTCGGACCGAACCGGGTGGGAGGCGCCCCTGCCTCCGGGCCAGGTGGTGATCCTGGAGGGCCTCCTGTTGTTCGCCCTCCCCGAACTGCGCGAGCAGCTGGATGTGAGGATTTTCGTGGACACGGATGCCGATATCAGGATCCTGCGGCGCATTCGCCGTGACACCAAGGAGCGAGGCCGCAGCCTGGACAGCGTCATGGCACAGTACGAAACCAGTGTGCGCCCCATGCACCTGGAGTTCGTGGAACCCAGCAAGCGCTGGGCGGATCTCATCGTGCCCACGGGCGTCGAGAACCGCACGGCCCTGGAGGTGATCATCCACCATATCTGCAGCCGGGTCCTGGGTATGGAAGGGGTGGCCCATGTTTGAATCCGGCATGAACCTGACCCCCGAACGGTTTCGCGAGCTGGAAGGCAGGGTCCAGATCCTGGATGTGCGGGAAGCCTGGGAGTTTGAGTTGGCCCATCTGCCCGGTGCGGTGCTCATTCCCCTGGGTCAGCTGGCGGAAAGGCTCGGGGAGCTGGATGCCTCCCGCCCCGTGGCCGCCTACTGTCACCACGGAGCCCGGAGCCTCCAGGGGCTTCGCATCCTCCAGGGGGCAGGTTTCCAGGACATCGCCCATCTGGCGGGCGGCATTGCGGCCTATAGCCGCATGGATGCCTCCATCCCGAGCTACTGATGCGCCGGCTCCAGTGCCACCCCCTGGGCTTCGACCCGGCCTTGCCCTGGATCCAGGATTCCCAGTCCGTGCGCCAGGACTCGCTCCTTTTCAGACAGATCGTGGCCCAGCGGCGCAGCCCCCACACGGGGCGCGCCCACGATTTCTACCGCCTGCAGGGGCCGGATTGGGTGAATGTGGTGGCCTTCAATGACCGCATGGAGCTGCTGGTGGTCGAGCAGTTCCGCCATGGCATTGATGGGCCCACCCTGGAGATCCCCGGAGGCTGTTGCGATGAGGGCGAGCGACCGGAGCAATCCACGCAGAGAGAACTGCGGGAGGAAACGGGTCACGGGGCCGAGCAGTGGATCCCGCTAGGCTCCTGCACCCCCAACCCTGCCACCCAGAGCAACCGCTGTCACAGTTTCCTTGCCCTGGGATGCCACACCGAAGGCGACCTGGCCCTGGATCCCGCCGAAGAACTGCAGGTCTGGGCCTGCCCCTGGCCGGAATGGCAGGACCTTATGCGCCGGGGCGCCATCCACCACGCTCTCGTGCTTGCGGCGTTCCAGCGTTTGAGCTTGTGGGAAGGCTGGCCAGGGCTGCTCCGGCAGTTGGCTCGTTGATCCTGTTCCTGGCTTCTCCTGTGAACCGTCTAGGCGCTAGTCTGGAACCTTGATCCCGTTGAGGAGGACCCCATGGCCAGCGATTGTTCCTTCGATGTGGTGTGCAAGGTGGATCTGGACGAGGTGAAGAACGCCCTGTCCCAGGCCATGAAGGAGATTGGCCAGCGCTACGATTTCAAGGGTTCGGTGTCCAATATCGAGCTGAAGGACGACAAGGTCCTGATCCTCACCAGCGATGACGAGGTCAAACTCAAGGCGGTCGTTGATGTGCTTCAGTCCAAGCTTCACAAGCGCGGCGTCAGCATCCGGAGCATGGTCTACGGGAAGGTCCAGCCGGCTTCCAAGGGTACTGTGCGCCAGGAGGTGACCATCGAGCAGGGCATTCCGGTGGACAAGGCCAAGGGCCTGATCAAGGCGGTGAAGGACGCTAAGATCAAGGTCCAGGCCAGCATCCAGGGAGACCAGCTGCGCGTGAGCGGCAAGAGCCGGGACGATCTCCAGGAGGTCATCGCCCTGTTCAAGAAGGACGACCAGGGCCTCGACCTGCAGTTCACCAACTACCGCGGATGAACCTTTGAGTCGTCTCGACCTCTCCCGCTATTTTCAGCCGATCGCCCCCAAATTAGAGTGCGTGGAGGCAGAGCTCCAGCGCATCCTGCAGAGTGATGTGAGCGTGGTCCAGAAGCTGGCTGCCCATGTGCGGGGGGGGCAGGGCAAGCGCCTGCGTCCGGCACTGGTGCTGCTCTCCTCGCGCTTCTGCCAGGTGTCGAATGACCATGATGTGCGGTTTGGCGCCGTCTTCGAGCTGATCCATACCGCCACCCTGGTCCATGACGATGTCATTGATCACGCCCTTCTGCGCCGCGGCATGCCCACCCTCAACCGCCTCTGGGGCAATACGCTTACGGTGCTTTTCGGCGACCTGCTATACCTGGTTGCCATGAACGAAGCGATCGCCTGCCGCAGCTGGCGGATGATGGAAATCTTCGCTGAAGTCACCACTCGCATGATCGAGGGTGAGCTCATCCAGAACGATGTGCTCTACAAGCTCGACACCAGCCGCAAGGACTACTTCGACATCCAGGAGCGCAAGACGGCCCTGCTGTTCAGCGGCTGTACCGAGACCGGCGCGGTGCTGACGGGTAGGGGGGAGGCTGACGGTACCGCCATGCGCCAGTACGGCCTGCAGGTGGGCCGCGCCTTCCAGCTGGTGGATGACCTCCTGGACTACACCGCCACCAGCGAGCAGCTGGGCAAGCCGGCCTTCAGCGATCTGCGCGAAGGCAAGCTCACCCTGCCCATGCTCACCCTGCTGGAAAAGGCCCCGGACGAGGTGCGCTCACTGATCCGCACCATCTGGGACCGGGGCGAGGAAGTGCCCATCCCCAAAGCCGAGGAAGCGCAGCTTCGCGCCCTCATCGAGCGGCACGATGCCTTGGCCGAAACCCGGCAGCTTGCCCTGAAGGCCTCCCAGGGCGCGGTAGCCCAGTTGGCTGGCGTCCACGGCGATGCCGCCACGGGGGAGTTGTTGCGGGAAATCCCGGCCGCCCTGCTCCTTCGCAGCAAGTGACGCTTCGGCGTCGGCCTCAGCCCAGGACCTCGCCCAGACGCAGGTCGAAGGGAATGCCCGCCCGCTTGCAGGCGGCGATGAAGGATTCCTTGTCGGGGCACTTGAGGTAGGCTTCCATGGGCTCCACCTTGCGTCCCTGGATCAGCTCGATCAGCGCGTCGTTCATGAGGCGCTGGCCGTAGCTGCGGCCGGTCTGCATGGCGCTGGGGATCTGGAAGTTCTTCCCTTCCCGCATGAGGTTGGCAATGGCTGGCGTGATGAAGAGCGTCTCCAGGGCGGCGATGCGGCCTCCGCCGATGCGCTTGAGCAGTGTCTGGCTGACCACGCACTTCAGGGCATCAGCCAGCATGACCCGGATCTGTTGCTGACGGTCGGCGGGGAACTGGTCCACGATGCGGTCAATCGTCCCGATGGCGCTGCTGGTGTGCAGGGTGCCGAAAACCAGATGCCCCGTCACGGCTGTTTCCAGGGCGATGGCGATGGTTTCCAGGTCGCGCATCTCGCCCACCAGGACGATGTCGGGATCCTCGCGCAGGGCCGCCTTCAGCCCGCTCTTGAAGCTGTCAGTGTGAGTGCCCACTTCCCGCTGGTTCACCAGGCAACCCTTTCGGGGATGCACGAACTCGATGGGATCCTCGATGGTGAGGATGTGGTCCTTCCTTTTCTGGTTGGCCAGATCCACGATGGCGGCCAGGGTGGTGGATTTGCCGCTGCCCGTGGGGCCGGTCACCAGCACCAGGCCCTTGGAAAGGTCGCACAGCCGCTTGACCGGCTCGGGCAGGCCCAATTTATCCGGGTCAGGCAGTTCGTTCGGGATGACCCGGCAGACGAGGCCAGGGCCCACCCGGTCCATGAAATAGTTCACCCGCAGGCGGCAGTTGCCAGCTTCGTACGCATAGGCGAAATCGGCGTCATGGTGGTCCTCGAAGTGGGACCAGGCCAGGGGCGTGGCTAGGGATTCCATCATCTCCAGCAGGGTGGAGGGATCCAATGGGCCGAATCCTTCCAGCTCGATCATGTCCCCCTGGCTCCGAATCACTGGAGGTTCATGGGCAGTGCAGTGAAGGTCAGATCCTTTTCGCTCCAGCAGCATTGCGAGCAGGCGCTCCCCCAGGGTAGATCCGGCAGGAGCCTTCGAGGCGGTCCGGGAATGCCTCGGCCCGGCCGGGGCATGGGAAGGTGTGGAGGGCGCGCTGCTCGCACCCTGGCTTGAGGCGCCTGTCACCTTCCGAGTGGGGGCGGGCAGGGGGCTGATTTCCTGCGGTGGGATCAGGGCCGTTGGGGCGGCGGGCCCCACATGCTCCGCCAGGATCTGGGGAGCGTCGGCATAGCGGGAGAGGCGAATCCTGAAACATTGGCCGGCCAGGTTGTAGTCGAATTCGGCCTGCCCATCCCTGGCCCAGGC
>JBBIHT010000107.1:0-7030 GCA_037446845.1 Geothrix sp.
CATTCAGCCCCGCGTGCCCCACGGCCACCCGGCCTGGAAACCGGGCCTCCAGGCGATCGAGCAGGCGTGTCGTGAGGCCAATCTCCGGCACCAGCCACAGCACCCGACGGCCCAGATTCAGCGCTCGCTCTGCCAGGGCGAGGTAGACCTCCGTCTTGCCGGAGCCGGTGACACCATGCAGCAGATAGGGGGCGAAGACCCCTAATGTCACGGCCTGCACAGCTGCCTGCTGCTCTGGATTCAGCGCCACGGTCCGGTCGGTTCCCACCCGCCGCTGCTGGGCCAGCAGATCCACCCGCTTCAGCCGCCGGATCTGAGCCCGCTTCTCCAGGGTAGCCAGCACCGAGGATCCCACCCCGGCCGAGGCCAGCAGCTCCGTCTCCAGCAGCGCCCCGCCCGCTTCCTCCAGGGCCAGGAGCACCTTCGCCTGGGCTGCCGTCACCCGGGCCGGATGCGGCGCCTCGGTCAGGCGCACTTCGGTGAATCCCGCACCGCGGAGGTAGGGCCGATGCAGAAGGGTTGGCAGGATGGAGGGATCCCGGTGCCAGGCAACCCCCAGCTCCGCCAGGGTTTTCCACTCCCCACGATCCCGCTGGGAGGAGAGGCGCCGGCCATCCCTCTCGGCCTCCCAATTGGGCAGGAGCGCCCTGGGCAGGCTCAGGGGCAGCAGGTGGGCTTCCAGGCAGCCGTAGTACCGTGCGGCGAAACGGTGGAGTTCAAGTAGCTTGGGTGGCAGCAGGGGGAAGGGATCCACCACACCCTCCACCGGCCGGAGTTTGGCCGCGGGTGGCACAGGGTCGGGCCCCATGGCCAACCCCACCGTGAGGCTGTTGCGCACCTTCACCCGCACCCTCACCCCTTCAGCCAGGCCCTCCGGAGCCAGGTAGGTGAGGGGCGGCAAGGGCCGGTTCAGTTGGATACGAGTGGGGACCAGGCTCATCGGGGTCAGGATACACTTGCCTCATGCTTGTGCTCGGCCTGGAATCCTCCTGCGACGACTGCTCCGCCGCGGTGGTGGAGGAAACTCTGGCAGGTCCCAGGCTTCGCGCCCTGGTGCGGGAAAGCCAGGATGCCATCCACGGTCCCTTCGGCGGCGTGGTGCCTGAACTGGCCGCCCGGGAGCATCTGCTCAAGGTACGAGCCGTACTGCAGGAGACCCTGCACCTGGCCGGGGTAGGCTGGGCGAACCTCGACCGCCTCGCGGTCACCCAGGGCCCCGGTCTGGTGGGCAGCCTGTTGGCCTCCTTCAGCGCCAGCAAGGCCATCGCCTGGCATGAGGGCATTCCCTGGGTGGGAGTTCATCACCTGGTGGGCCACCTCAATGCGGCGCGTTTCGGAGCGCCGGACTTGCCCTTCCCGGCCCTCGTCCTGCTGGTATCCGGCGGACACACCCACCTCTACCTGGCGGAGCACTGGACCTCTCTCCAGCTCCTTCAGAAAACCCGCGACGATGCCGCCGGCGAAGCCTTCGACAAGACCGCAAGGATGCTCAACCTGGGCTATCCCGGGGGCCCCCTGGTGGACGCCTGTGCCGGGAAAGCCCCTGGCGCGGCGGCCCCCTTCACCCCTCCAAAATTCCGCGACGGCAGGGCCGCCTGGAGTTTCTCTGGCCTGAAGACCGGCGTGAAACTCCGCATCGAGCGGGCGCCTCGTCTAGCCGAGGCCGGGGAGGAGGATCCCGAGGTGCAGCGACTCTGCCGCAGCCTCCAGGAGGCCATTGCCGGCTGGCTCATGAAGCCCGTGGCCTCGCTCGCCGCCGAGCACGGTGCCCGAAGCCTGATCCTCAGCGGCGGCGTGGCCTGCAATTCCACCCTGAGGCTGGAAGCAGCCACCACGGCTCGACGCGCGGGCCTGACCCTGGCCATCCCCGAACCCAGGCTCTGCACGGATAATGGCGCCATGATCGCCTCTGCAGGAGCCCTGCTTCCCGTCTGCCCGGATCCCTGGGGGCAGAATGCCGATGCCAATTTGACCCTGGGGGCCTGAGATGGAAGTCACCCGCGAAGATGTCCTGCGTTGTGCCGAACTGGCCCACCTGAGCCTCACCGAGGACGAGATCGAACCCATGCGTCAGGCCATGGCCGGGCTGCTCACCCACGCGGCCAGCCTGGATGAACTGGACCTGGAAGGCATTGAGCCCTGGGGCAAGCTCCAGGAAGCGGTCCTTCCTCGACGCGAGGATGAGCCCCGCGAGTGCTTCTCCCAGGCGGAGGCGCTAAAAAATGCCCCCGATGCGGATCGGGGGCATTTCGTGGTTCCCAGGGTGCTCTGATTCCTAGAAGCTGAACCGGACTCCAAGGCGAATGCTGCGGGGAGACTGGAACGCATTCGGCGTCTTGAACCGGGCATTGGTCTGACCCACATCCAGACCCGAGAAGTTGTAGCGCTGATCCAGGGTGGACGCGGTCTGGCTGTCCAGGAGGTTGGTGACATTGAGCATGAAGCGGACGGGGTACTTGGCGGCCAGTTTCATCTGATAGGACAAGTTGAAGTCCAACCGTGTGGAATCCGGCGTCCTCCCTTCGTCTCCCCGGGGCGTGAGGAACAGCTCATAGCGGCTGTAGCCGTAGGGAAGCACCTGGTCCGCGTAGCCGAGGCGGGTGACAGGGGTTCCGCTGAGGTACTGGAAGAACAAGCCAAGGCCCAGCCCATTGTCGAACTCGTAGTACCCATTCGCCTTCACCTGGTGACGACGGTCGCCACTGAGGGGACCCGCGCTGTTGACAATGAAATCAGGCTCGTCGAAGGCCGAGTTGATGTTGGGGTCCAGCTGCCCTGTGCCATCCGCGCCGCCGATGCCCTGGTAGGCGCCTTCGTAGTTGCCGTTCAACTGGCTCCAGAGGTAGGAGACCTGCCAGGTGTAGTGGTCCGAGAACTTCCGCTGGGCGGAAAGCTCCACTCCCTTGTAGTCGCGGACGGCGCGGGGATACAGCTTGCCCGTCTGGCTGAACCCGGGGTTCATGATGAAGTAATCGCCCAGGGGTGAATTCACATCCAGGGCATCCTCGATGACCCGCCCCACATAGCGCCGAATGTACTTGGCCCCCACCACATAGCGATTGGCCAAGGTGCTTTCCGCCCCCAGGACGAATTCGTCCCCGTACTGGCCTTTCAGGTCGGGGTCCACGGGCTCCACATAGGAGCCCACGATGGAACTGGTCCCCGCCAGTGGATCCGGCACGAGACTTACCGGGTCGAAGTTGACGGTCGTCGGATTCCTTTCCACGCTGAAGGAGCGGATCACCAGATCCAGGGGCACCTGCTCGTAGTAGCGCGACAGGCTCATGTAGACCTTGTCCTGCCCCTGGCCCTTCCAGTCCCAGTTAAGGCCCAGCCGGGGCGACCACTGGTCCTTGAGAGAGATCACCTTCGCGCCGAACTGATCCTTGATGTCGGTCTGATCCAACCGGACGCCCAGATTGAAGATCAGCTTGGGGGTCAGGCTCCATTTGTCCTGGGCGAAGTAGGCCTGGCTTTCATGCTTGGGCTTCGAGGTGAACACCACACTGGGCGCGTTGAAGGGCGTGATGGTGGCATCCCCCGTGGTCCAGTAGTAGTGGGAATAGACGCCACCCGGAAGGATCGTGACCTCCTGCCCTCCCGTGTAGCCGCGACGGATATCGGCCTTGTCCGTCTGGAGATCGAAGCCCGCCTTCAGCTCGTGGCTGCCCAGGAAGCCCGTGATCGAACCGGCCACATTGTCGCGGGTGAAATCCTTTTCGTCCCAGCGCCCGAAGCCGCCGGATTCCAGCCCACCCGCGGTCTGGTCAATCACATGAATCTGGTTCGCGCCGACACCGGCCAGGGTGGAATTGGACTCATTGTGGCGACTGGCCTGGAGCTGGCCAAACCACCGGGTACCGTTGACCTCGTAGCGCAGGCTGTAGTCGGTGCCGCCCACCTTCTTCTCGCCTTCCCAGGTGCCAATGCTTCCCTGGGGTGACTTGGCAGCCCCGGTGATCTTTTCGGGATCACCCAGGATGGAGGCGATGAGGGTTTGCTCGCCGGAAATGCGCCAGGTCAATTTGGCGGCGAAGAGATCCCGCGTTGAATCCTGCGGTGCCTCGATGGCCTGACCCAGGCCCACCTTGAAGGTCTTGTTCTCCTTGGCGCGGTCGTAGGCGACGAAATACCAGAGCTTGTCCTTGATGATGGCGCCCCCGGCGTCGAAGCCGAAATCCAGCTTCTTGTCCTCGGTGGGCAGGGGCTTGGAGAGATTGGAGTCGTTCTGGTGCTTGTTTCCCGTCTTGAAGATACTGCCCTCGGAGTAGGCGAAGATGTCGCCGCTGAAATCGTTCCCGCCCGACTTGGTGATGACATTGATGATGCCGCCGCTGGCCCGACCGAACTCGGCCTCGTAGCCGCCCGTCTTGACCTGGAATTCCTGGATGAACTCCAGAGGTATCTTCTTGCCCTGGGTGCCGAACTCCACATTGGTGGTGTTGATTCCATCCACCACATAGTTGTTCTCGGCGCCCGAAGCCCCATAGACCTTGAAACCGGAATTGTCATTGGTGACACCCGGAGCCAGGAGCGCCACATCCGAGAAATCCCGGGAGAGCGGCAACTTGGTGATGGTCTCACTGGTGTAGTTGGCGCCCACCGTAGTGGCCGTGAGATCCATGGCCGTGGAGATGCCGGACACCTCCACGATGGCTGAAGCCACCGCGTTCATGGCCAGATCCACGGTGGCGGTCCGGTCCAGCCCGACCTGCGCCTGGGCCTTGGCTGCGTTGAGGCCCTCCTTGGTGGCGGTGATCGTGCAGAGGCCCGGAGGCACGAGGCCGAACCGGAAGGCACCCGTTTCATCGGAGGTGGTGCTGCGCCCCCCCTGTAGGCCGGCTCCCGCCAAAGTCACCTTGGCCCCGGCCACCGGGTGCCCGTTGGGATCCAGCACGCGGCCCTGGACCCCGCCGGTGGTTTGGGCCATCAGCATGACGCCAGAGGCGAGCAGATAGGATAGATAGCGCAAGCGGCGAGGGGCCATGGCCACTCCAAAGCAGTCGTGCTCAAGCGGGCACGAAGGTGATGGGGAAAGTGAACCCATCATGACGCTCGCCCACCCAGCATCAAGCAGATTCTTGGGTGCCGGATAATGACGACATGTCTGTCACCATTGAGTTCCAGGCCACCGCGGCCCGTCGTGGCTGAGGACAGCCCTTACCAGTCGCCGCCCGAATCCCCGCCGGAGTCTCCTCCCGAATCACCACCCGAGTCACCCCAGTCGCTGGAATTGGACTCGCCCCAATCACTGGAGGAGCCCTCGTCCTGGCCGCTGCTCCAGTCATCGTCATGGCCGCCCCCAGAGTGCTCATGGTGGCCGCCGCCCATCATGCTGCCCAGCATCATGCCGGTGAGCAGGCCACCCATCCCCCCGCCCTGCCCGTACCCCCCTGGCCCCATGGGCATGGAACCCTGGGCGGGGGCATCCAGGCCCAGTCTCCGACGGGCGGAGGGGGGCAGTTCCTCGTCCTTCAGGCTCTGCACCCCCACCACGGCACTGCAGTAGGTGCAGCTCCACTTCACCGAGCGGCCTCCATCCCACTCCTGTTTCATCTTTTCGCCGGAGGCTCCACAGGTTGGGCATTTCGGGTAGGGACAGGCGAAGGTGTGCGGCTCCAGGGCCCCCGTTGGCAGGGAGCGCCTGGCAGCCCCCAGTTGCTCGGGGCGGTCCTCCTTGCCCCGCATGGCCAGGTAAAGCACGACGCCGATGATGAGCAGGATGATGAACATGGTCATGATGGCCCCCACTGGTCCCAAGAGTACTCCACTTGAGTAGGCCGCCCGCCTTGTTCGTGGACGGACACTCTCTGGCATCATCAGCTGCATGCGCCCACAGCTCGCCCTTCCCACGGATCGCCCATGGCGGGTGGTGGGGCTCATGTCCGGCACCAGCGCCGATGGTGTGGATGCCGTGGCGGTGGAGGTGGATTCAGGGGCCTTCCACCGAGGATGGCCCCTGGTGGGCCTGCGCGGACACCTCGCCCTGCCCTACGATGAGCCCCTGCGCCAGGAGGTGCTGGCCGCCGCCGCCAACCATCTGGAGCCCGCCTCGCTCTGCATCCTGCAACGGAGGCTGGGCGAGCATCATGCCCAGGCCGCCCGCAGCCTGTGTGCAGCCACCAGTTTCAGGCCGGACCTGGCCTCCCTGCACGGTCAAACCGTGCAGCATCACCCGGGCCAGGGCGCCAGCCTCCAACTGGCGGATCCCTTCGTCCTGGTGGAGGCCCTGGGCTGCCCGGTGGTCTGGGATCTGCGCCGCCGGGACCTTGCCCTGGGCGGTCAGGGGGCGCCCCTGGTACCCTTGCCGGAACGGTGGCTCCACGGCCCGGAACCCTGGCTGGCCCTGAACCTTGGTGGCATTGCCAACCTGGCCTACTGGGATGGCGCGCAGCTGCAAGCCTGGGATACGGGTCCCGGCATGTCCCTGCTGGACCTGGCCAGCGGGCTGTGGCTGGGCGTTCCCTTCGATCCCCAGGGCGGGCACGCCTCCGGGGTGGTGGCCGAAGACCTGCTCCATCGCTGGCTGGAGGATGCCTATTTCCGCCTGCCTCCCCCCAAGTCCACCGGCCGGGAAGGGTTCGGGGAACGCTGGCTTCAAGTCGAACAACCTCGGCTGGAGCGGCTAACCCTGGGCGATCGCCTGGCCACCCTGGCCGCCTTCACGGCCGCCTCCGTGGCCCGGGAACTCCAGCGGCTCGACCTGGAACGCCACCCTTGCCAGGCATTGGTAAGCGGTGGAGGCGCCCTGCACCAGCGCCTGCGAAGCGAATTGGTCCTTCGAACGGGAGTCGCCTGGGAGGAGGATCGCACCTTCCCCAGTGGTGCCCGAGAGGCGGTGAGCTGGGCCCTGCTGGGAGCCGCCTGCGCCCTGGGACTTCCCGGCAATGATCCTGCCGTGACCGGGGCTTCCCGGGCCGCTGTCCTGGGGAGCTGGGTGTTCCCGTGAAGTGGGCCCGCTGGACCGATCACCTCCCCCTCTGGGTGGCCCTGGGTGCGGTGCTTTCCACCGGCATCTACGACATGGATG
>JBBIHT010000108.1:0-7006 GCA_037446845.1 Geothrix sp.
CAGCGTGAACAGCCTCATCAGCCTCCGCTATCCCGAGTTCCAGGTGGTGGTGGTGAACGATGGCAGCAACGACGCCACCCTGGAACGACTCGTCGAGGCCTTCAAGCTGAAGCGCAGTCACCGGGTCCTCCGCCAGCAGATCCCCACCCGTGAGGTGCGGGGCATCTTCGAAACCGCCTATGTGCCCAACCTGATGGTGGTGGACAAGGTCAACGGCGGCAAATCCGACGCCCTCAACTGCGGGGTGAACCTGGCCCGGTACCCCCTGGTGTGCTGCATGGATGGCGACAGCCTCCTGGAGAACGACGCGCTCCTGCGCATCGCCCGCCCCTTCATGGATCGCCCCAACCTGGTGGCTTCCGGGGGTGTCATCCGCCCCCTGAATGGATGCAAGGTGACGCCCATGGGCATCCGGGGCATCTTCATGCCGGAATCCTGGCTGGCGCGGTTCCAGGTGGTGGAGTACCTGCGGGCCTTTCTCTTCGGCCGGGTGGGGCTGGCTTCCCTGGATTCGCTGTTCATCGTGAGTGGCGCCTTCGGCGTGTTCCGCCGGGATCTCGTCGTGGAATCGGGGGGCTTCCTGACCGCCACCATCGGCGAAGACTTCGAGATGGTCATGCGGCTTCACCACCTGTTGCGCGAGACGCAACGGCCCTACCACATCACCCTGGTGGCCGACCCCGTATGCTGGACCGAAGTGCCCGAGGACCGCAGGACCATCCGGCGCCAGCGCAACCGCTGGCAGCGCGGCCTGCTGGACACCCTCTGGCGACACCGTCGCATGGCCTTCAACCCGAAGTACGGTCGCATCGGCCTCTTCTCCATGCCCTACTTCATCTTCTTCGAGGCCCTGGCGCCCGTCATCGAGCTGCTCGGGTATGTGCTGTTCCTCTGGGCCGTGTGGACGCGCTCGATCAACACCCCCTTCGCCGTCCTGTTCCTCTACCTGGCCCTGCTGCTGGGGGTCCTCAACAGCGTGGTGGCCGTGGTCCTGCAGTCCATGAGCGGGCACCGCTACCAGGGCCTCAGGGCCTGGCGGCAGCTGCTCACCACGGCCCTGCTGGAGAACTTCGGCTACCGCCAGCTCACGGTCTGGTGGCGCCTGCTGGGCATCTTCGATTGGCTCCGGGGCAAGGAAGGCTGGGGGAGCATGAAGCGCCAGGGCATCGGTTCCGGTCCCGCGCCCAGGGCCACCGCTTGACGAACAGCGGCAACCCCTCCATGCTCGTGCTTCGATCCTTGGCAGTCCGATAGCGTTATCCAGAAAGGTGGAGGGAAAGGCCCTGTGAAACCTTGGCAACCTGCGTTCCGCAAGGTGCCAACTCCTGCCCCCGGCGTGCCCGGAGGGAAGATACCGATTGATCCGAGACTGAGCCAGACCCTTCTGGATACCGATACCTGGACTGCCCTTCCCCGGCGCAGCCATGACGCAACCCCCGCAGCCCACCTTTCAGCAGGCCCTCAAGGCCGGCGAGTGCTTTCTCTTTGACGGCAGCACCGCCACGGGCCTGGATGACCGGGGCATCACCTCCCAGCGCAGCTTCGAGGCCTGCAACCTGAAAGCACCGGATCTGCTGCTGGCCGTCCATGGCGAATTTCTCGCCGCGGGCGCCCAGGTGCTCACCACCAATACCTGGGGCGCCAACCGGCTCAAGCTGGCCGCCCACGGCCTGGAGGAGCATCTCTTCGAGATCAATCGCCTGGGGGTGACGCTGGCGAAGCAAGCCATTGCCCAGCAGAGCGCCCGGGCCTGGGTGGCCGGGTGCCTGGGCCCGCTGGGCGTGCGCATCGAGCCCTGGGGACCCACCTCCTTCGAGGAGGCCCGGGCGTTCTTCCGGGAACAGGCCACCCTCCTGGTCGAAGCCGGGGCGGATCTCATCGTGCTGGAGGCCTTCGAGGACCTGAACGAGATCCATCAGGCTCTCATCGCGGTCAAAGAGGTCGCCGCCCTCCCCGTGGCGGCGCTCATGGCCACCAACGAGGAGGGCCAGGCCCTGTTCGGTGCCGAACCCGACTGGTTCGCCCGCAAACTGGATGACTGGGGCGCCGATCTGGTGGGCGTCATCGGCGGCAACGGGCCCGCGCCCACCCTGCGCCTGCTGGAGCGCCTGCAGGCTGTCACCACCCTGCCCATTCTCCTGGAACCCAATCCCGGCCTGGCCCGCCTGGTGGATGGCCGCCTGCTGTACGGCGCCAGCCCCGAGTACCTGGGCGAGTTCGCGGCCCGCGCCCTGGCGGCCGGGGCCCGCGCCATCGGGGGCTCCAGCGGCACCACCCCCGCCCATATCCGGGCCATGCGCGGCGCCCTTCGCCAGGAGCGGGCCTTCGTCCAAGCCGGGATTGGCCTCGAGCTGAAATCCCACGAGCAGCCCCAGCCGGAAGTGCCGTTCGCCTACCGCAGCCGCTTCAGCCTGAAGCTGGCCCAGGGGGAGTTCGTGCATGCCGTCGAGCTGGTGCCGCCCAGGGGCATGGAAACAGACAAGCTGCTGGCCAAGACCCGGCAGTGCCTGGCCCTGGGCGTGGACGCCATCAATGTGCCCGATGGCCCTCGGGCCATGGCCCGCATGTCCGCCCTGGCCACGGCCCTCATCATCGAGCAGCAGGTCGGCATCGAAACCATCCTCCACTATGCCTGCCGGGACCGGAATCTCCTCGGCATGCAGAGTGACCTGCTGGGGGCCGCGGGCCTGGGCCTGCGCAACATCCTGGCGGTGACCGGCGATCCCCCGAAGCTGGGCCCCTATCCCCAGGCCACGGCCGTCTTCGATGTGGATGCCATCGGCCTGGTCAACATGCTCAAGCGCCTGAACACGGGCCTGGATCTGGGCGGCGCCGGGATCGGCAAGCCCGCCTCCTTCAGCATCGGCGTGGGGGCAAACCCCGTGGCCCCTGACCTCGAACGGGAAAAGGCGCGCTTCCGCTACAAGGTGGAGGCCGGCGCCCAGTGGGCCATCACGCAACCCGTCTTCGACGCGGAGAGCCTCTTCCGGTTCCTTGATTTCGGCGAGTCCCTGGACAGCCGTGGCGGCCTGCCCATCATCGCCGGCATCTGGCCCCTGAAGAGCCTGCGCAACGCCGAGTTCATGGCCAACGAGGTGCCCGGCGTGTTCCTGCCGCCAGGCATCCTGGCCCGCATGGCGAAATGGACCTCCAGCGAGGACCAGGTCAAGGAGGGACTGGCCATCGCCCTGGAAATCATCGAGACCATCCGCCCCAGGGTGCGGGGACTGCAGCTCAGCGCCCCCTTCGGCCAGGTGGAGCTGGTGGCCCCCCTGCTGCCCAGACGGGAGGCTTGAATGAGCGTCCAGGTCCACTTCCTCCTCGAAGACCTGCTGGTGGAGGCACCGGCGGGCACCCCCCTCCAGGCCATCGCCGATGCCGCGGGAGCCGACATTTCCTTCGGCTGTCGCACCGGTTCCTGTGGCACCTGCCGCGTGCGCATCGCGGAGGGCCAGGCCCACTGCAATGCCCCCGGTGCCGAGGAACGGGACTATCTGGATGGCCTGGGCGCCGCCAGCGACCAGCGCCTCGCCTGTCAGGTGATTGTCCAGGGCGACCTGGCCATCGAGTACCTGGGACTCTGACATGAGCACCCTCGAAGCCGTGCTCCAGGACAAGGTGCTGCTGCTGGACGGCGGCATGGGCACCCAGATCTTCGCTCGCAAGCCCACCCTGGAGGACTATGGCGGCGGGGCCCTGGAAGGCTGTGTGGACCTGCTCACGGAACGGCGCCCTCAGTGGATCCGGGAGATCCATGAAAGCTACTTCCGCGCCGGTGCCGACGCGGTGGAGACCAACTCCTTCGGTGCGAACCCGCTGGTGCTCGGGGATTTCGGGCTCGCCGAGAAGGCCTACGCCCTGAATGTGCAGGCGGCCTCCCTGGCCCGGGAAGTGGCCCGCAGCTTCGATCGGCCCCGCTTCGTCATTGGCTCCGTGGGCCCAGGCACCAAGCTCATCACCCTCGGACATGTGGGCTACGCGGAGCTGCTCGCCTCCTATCGCGTCCAGATGGAGGGTCTGCTGGATGGCGGCGCTGACGCCATCCTCATCGAAACCTGCCAGGACCTGGGCCAGATCAAGGTGGCTGTACGCGCCGCCAGGGAGGCCCTGGCCGAGAAGCGGCTCCGTCTGCCCATCTGGGTGCAGGCCACGGTGGAAACCACGGGCACCCTGCTGCTGGGTTCGGATATTTCCGCTGTGCTCACCAGCGTGGAGCCCCTGGGCATCGAGGTGCTGGGCCTCAACTGCGCCACGGGACCCGACGAGATGCACATGCACCTGCAGACCCTCCGCGAGGACAGCCCCTTCCGCATCAGTTGCCTTCCCAACGCGGGCCTGCCGCGGAATGTGGGTGGCCAGGTGGTGTACCCCCTGGATCCCGCCGCCTTCGCCCCGAAGGTCCTGCATGCGGCCTCGGAGTTCGGCCTGGCCATCGTCGGCGGCTGCTGCGGAACGACGCCGGAGCATATCCGGGCCCTGGCCCCCGGGGTGGAGCACCTGAATCCACCCCACCGTTCACCAAGACGGGAGCGGCAGGCCGCCAGCCTCTATCAGAGCGTGGCCCTGAGGCAGGTGCCGGCGCCCCTCATCGTGGGTGAGCGCACGAACGCCAATGGCTCCCGGAAGTTCCGGGCCCTGCTGGCCGCGGACGACTGGGATGGCATGCTCACCCTCGCCAAGGAACAGCAGCGGGAAGGGGCGCACCTGCTGGATCTTTGCGTCGCTTTCGTGGGCCGGGACGAGGAGCGGGATGTGGACGAGCTCCTGCGCCGCCTCGTGCTGCAGATTTCTTTGCCCCTGATGATTGACAGCACCGAGATCCCGGTCATCGAGCGTGCGCTGCAACGCGCACCCGGAAAATGCGTGATCAACTCCATCAATCTCGAGGATGGCGAAGCCAAGGCCCGAAGGATTCTGGAGATCTGCCGCACCTTCGGCGCCGCCGTGGTGGCCCTTGCCATTGACGAGCGGGGCATGGCCAGGACCCGGCACGAGAAACTGGCGGTGGCCAGGCGCCTCCATGCCCTGGCCGTAGGGGAATACGGCCTGAATCCAGGCGACCTCATCCTGGACCCGCTCACCTTCACCCTGGGCAGCGGCGATGAGGCGTTCCGCACCTCCGCCATCGAGACCCTGGAAGCGCTCAAGCTCATCAAGGCCCAGCTGCCGGGCGTCTTGACCATCCTGGGCGTGAGCAATGTGAGCTTCGGCCTCAATCCCTCCGCTCGCCAGGTGCTCAACGCCTTGATGCTCTATCACGCCGTGCTTTGCGGCCTCGACATGGCCATCTTCAACGCTTCCAAGGTCATCCCCGTGGCCCGGATCACCCCCGAGGACCGACGGATCGTGGAGGACTTGATCTTTGACCGCCGGGCAGGGGGCTATGATCCTCTGAAGGCGCTCTTGGCCCGCTTCAGCGATCGCAAGGCCGCCGCGGTGGAGGGCCGCCGCGCCGACCTGCCCGTGCTGGAGCGCCTGCGCAGGGGCATCCTCGACGGCGAGAAGCAGGCCATCCTCGCGGATGTGGACGAAGCCCTGAAGGACCACGACCCGCTGCGGCTCATCAACGAGGTGCTGCTGGGCGCCATGCAGGTGGTAGGAGCGCGCTTCGGCGCGGGAGAGATGCAGCTACCCTTCGTGCTGGAGAGCGCCGAGGCCATGAAGGCCGCCATCAAGCGCATCGAGCCGCACCTGCCCAAGGAATCCAACTACCAGAAAGGACGAATCCTCCTGGCCACCGTGAAGGGGGATGTCCACGACATCGGCAAGAACCTGGTGGACATCATCCTCAGCAACAATGGCTTCGAAGTGAACAACCTGGGCATCAAGCAGCCCATCGAGGCCATCCTCAAGGAACTGGCGGCCTGGCCCGCGGACGCCATCGGGCTATCGGGCCTGCTGGTGAAATCCACCGTGATCATGCAGGAGGATCTCCACCACATGGAGGAGCAGGGCCTGAGGATTCCCGTGATCCTGGGCGGTGCCGCCCTCACCCGCGCCTTTGTCGAGGCGGACTGCCGCCGGTCCTATTCCGGCCCGGTGTTCTACGCCGAGGATGCCTTCGAGGGATTGCGGCACATGCAGACCATCGTCGCGGGCGCAACGGACAGGCCCGAACCGACACCGGGCGCTGGCGCGGGTTCAGGTATCACCATTCTCCGGCGGGGCGGCGCGATGGTGCCGCTTTCGGCCGCTGGGCAAAGCACCTGGGTACGCCATGAGGGGCCGGTGCCCGAACCACCCTTCTGGGGAGTCCGGGAGCTGACCGTGGCACCCGTGGACCTCTTCCGGCACCTTGACGAATTCGCGCTGATCCGAACCCGTTGGGGTTTCAGTCAGGGCAAGCTGAGCGATGAGACCTTCTCGGAGATGATCAGGGACAAGGCCGAGCCCCGACTGGCGCACTGGAAGGCAAGGCTCGCCAGCGCTCCACCCTTCCACCCCAGGGCCCGCTATGGCTATTTCCCCGCGCGGGCCCACGGCGACGGCCTGGAGGTGTTCGACCCGGCCGAACCCGCGCGACTCGTGGCCCGGCTGCGCTTCCCCCGCCAGACAGCAGGCCGTCGCCTCTGCATCGCGGATTTCTTCCGGAGCGGCGAGACCGATGTGCTGGCCCTCCAGCTGGTCACCCTGGGCCAGGGTGCGGCGGACCAGGCGGCCAGGCTCTACCGGGAGGATGGCTACGCCGACTACTTCGCCTTCCATGGCCTCGCCACAGAACTGACCGAAGCCTTTGCGGAGCGCCTTCACGCCCACATTCGCCAGGAACTGGGCATCGCCGCCAGGGATCTCCCCGGCCGCGCCCTCTTCGCCCAGGGCTACCAGGGGTCACGCTATTCCTACGGCTACCCTGCCTGTCCCGATCTGGAGGGCAACGGCCCGATCCTCGAGCTGCTGCGCGGCGCCGAGATCGGCGTCCACCTTTCCGACAGCCACCAGATGGATCCCGAATACAGCACCAGCGCCCTGGTGGCCTGGCATCCCCAGGCACGCTACTTCTCCGTGT
>JBBIHT010000109.1:0-6970 GCA_037446845.1 Geothrix sp.
GGCGCCCATGCCGGGCCTGGCTGCCCAGACCCCGGCCCAAGCTACTGCCAAAAGCCTGACGCCCCTTCCCGCCTTGGGATCCACCTTCCAGGTGCTGCCCCAGTTGGCTTCGACTACCATCCTGCCGGCCCAGACTCCCGAGGGCATCCAGACCGCGGATGCGGATAAGGCCAAGGCAAGCGCACCGGTGGCTGGGGCCCCGCGCACCGGGGGCAGGACCCTCGGGGAAGGTGTGGCCCACTACTCGGGTTCCAAGATCACCATTGACCTGCAGAACACCGAAATCCGCGATTTCCTGAGGATCCTGGCCGACACGGGCAAGCTGAATCTCGTGATGGATCCCGATGTCTCGGGCAATTTCGGGTTCAAGTTCACCGATACGCCCTGGGATCAGGTCCTGGATGTGGTCCTGAAAAACGCCGGCCTTGGCAAGGAGATCCAGAACGGTGTGCTTCGGGTCGCCAAGGTCGAGAAGCTGCAGAAGGAAGAGGAGGAACGGAAGAAGCTGGAGGAGACCAAGGCACTTGCCGGGCAGCTCCAGACCATCACGCGCCCTCTCTCCTATGCCAAGGTGGGCGAGGTGCAGAAAATCCTCAAGGAGATGCTCACCAAGCGTGGCTCCGCCATCCTGGATGACCGCACCAACACCCTGATCATCACGGATCTGCCCCGCAACATCTCGGTCATTGACGATCTCCTCCAGACTTTGGATGTTCAGATCCAGCAGGTGCAGATCGAAGCTCGCGTCGTCGAGGCCAACAAGGACTGGCAGCGGGAATTCGGCGTGAAGTGGCCGCAGGCCAATACCGGCGCGGCCTCCATCACCAGCGGTGGCACTTCCTCCACGGGGACGCCCTGGGTAGCCAACCAGTCGCCCTTCTGGAACGGCACCACCGCGTTCGACCGCCCCGCCTCCGGGCAACTTGGAGCCGTGGCCTGGTCACCCGGCAAGGACGGCGCCACCTCCATCACGGCCCCGGCCGGCGAGCTTTGGCTCTCGTTCCTGAGCAATCGCTTCAGCATCAACGCGGTGCTGCAGGCCCTCGAGAAGAACGGCACCCTCAAGATCGTTTCATCGCCCAAGCTGGTCACCCAGAACAACAAGAAAGCCACCATTCTCAGTGGTGAGAAGATTCCCTACCCCACCCAGCAGGGCGGTGCCCAGGGGGGTGCCATCACCGTGGCCTTCATTGACGCGAACCTGCAGCTGGATGTCACGCCCCAGGTCACCAACGAAGGCACCATCATCATGGACTTGAAGATCGAGAAGGCCGAAGCGGACTTCACCCGCACGGTCAACGGCACGCCCACTATCATTCGCAAGGCCCTGGAAACCCAGGTGCTGGTGCGTGACGGCGGAACGGCGGTGCTCGGCGGAGTCTACATCACCAATACTTCGGCTGGCCAGACGGGTGTTCCCTTCCTCTCCAAGATTCCCCTGATCGGCTTCCTGTTCCGCAACAACACCAAGGCGGAAAAGAATGTCGAGCTGCTGATCTTCATCACGCCGCGGGTGATCCGCCAGTAATTCGCCCCTGTTCTCCAAACAAGAAGCGGCTCCCCTGGGAGCCGCTTCTTGTTGAGGGTGTCGGGCGCTACCGGGCCATGGGCAGGGTGCGGACCAGTCGTTTGCAGCTGGTGCAGAGGATGGTGTAATTGTCCGGCTGCTCGAAAAGGTACTTGAAGCCGGGATCATCCGAAGTGGACTCCAGGTGTCCAAACTGGTACTCGGCGATCCTGACGCTCTGGGGGGCGGTGAGATCGGCGCCGCAGTGGGTGCAGGTGATGGCGGCCATGCTTGCTCCTAGGAAAGGCGTGGGCTCAGGGATGAAAAAGGCTCCAGAGACCCCAGCTTAGCAGAGCCAGCACCGTTAGGCCGATGAAGACCCTGAGGACCACTTTGCCTATGTGGTAGGCGACATAGAGCACGAGGCAGCCCAGGCCCACACCTGCCACCCAGGGGATCATGCTGTTGGACGCGGTCATCTCGCCCTCCATGAATAGAAGCCCTGGCCTGCTGCTCGACCCAGATGGCCCTGTTGGACGAGTCGTTGGAGAAGCGCAGGCGGCCTGAAGCGCATCAGGCCCTTGGCCGTGAGGCCCTCCAGGATCCGCTGGCGCAAATCGAGGCCCACTCGATCAGACAGCTCCAGGGGCCCGACGGGATGACCATAGCCTAGCGTCATGAGGGCATCCAGATCCTCCGCGCTCGCCACCCCGGATTCGACCAGGCGCATGGCTTCAAGCCCCTGGGCCAGGGCCATGCGGGCGGCGGCGAATCCGGGTTGGTCACGGACCTGGACGACCCGCTTGTGCAGGGCGGAACCCAGCTCACGGGCGCGGTCCACCCACACCTGATCCGTATCGGCGGCGACGGCCATCTCCACCACGGCCATGCGGGTTACCGGGACGAACAGATGGAAACCCACCAGGCGGTGTTGCAGGCCTGCTCCCAGGGCCAGCTCCGTGATGGGGAGCGCTGAGGTGCCGCTCAGGAGCAAAAGCTCGGGGGTTCCCCAGGCCTTGGCCTGGGCCAGGGCAGCGGCCTTGCTCGCGGGCTCCTCTGGTATGGCCTCGAGGAAGGCCGTCAGGCCGGTCATGGCCTGGGGGGTGAAGGCGGCACAGGAAATCCTGGCCTTCGCCTCGAGGCAGGCCACCTGGGCCATCCGCCCTGCCTGGGTCGCCCGCTTCCAGCGGGTTTCGATGCGCAGGAAGCCATTTCGGGCGTGTTCCAGGTCCCGGCCCAGGAGCCGCACCTCCAGGCCGCACTCGGCGGCCCATTGGGCGGTGGATAGGCCCAGCGTTCCCGGGCCCAGGATGGCGAGGGCGCCCTTCATGAAATGCCAGTGCTGTCTGGCCTCCATGGGTGAAGAAGTTCGGGTCCCCTGGGTGCTTCCTGCATGGATTCGAGTCTCCTCCCGGTATGATGAACAGTAAGGGTCAACCCCAACTCCTTGCAACCCCGTATTCCCGGGCTTCCGCGCCTCATGCTGATTGATTACGCCGCCATTACCCATCCGGGCAAGGTCCGGAAGAACAACGAGGATGCCTACCTGCTCAGCGCGCTGGATGGCGAGGAGCCCATCATCAATGGCCCGGCCAGGGCGATGAAACTGGGTACTCCTGGTTTCCTGGTGGCCGTGGCGGATGGCATGGGCGGGGCCGCCGCAGGTGAAGTGGCCAGTCGAGAGGGATTGGCCGCCTTGGCCCTCTTCCTGTTCGGCCACTGGGGCCGAAGGGGCAAGGGCACCGTCAGTGAGTCCGAGCTATGGCAGGCTCTGGAAACGGCCGTAGAGCTGGCCAGTGACGCGGTGCTCCGCTATTCGGATGACGACCGCACTGCCCGGGGCATGGGCTCCACGCTCACTGCCGCCGTGCTCTGGCAGGGGTCGGCCTACATCGCCCAGGTGGGCGACTCCCGGGCCTACCTGCTGCGGAACGGGGTGCTCCAGCAGATCACCGAGGACCAGACCCTGGTCAACGACCTTGTGGCTGCGGGGAGCTTGACGCGGGAGCAGGCCCGCACCCATCCCCAACGGAACATGATCACCCAGGCTCTGGGCTCCCCTCAGCCTCTGCGGGTGGCCCTGTCCCGCCTCAGCCTTCGCCGAGGGGATCGCTTGCTCTGCTGCTCCGATGGCCTCCATGGCGAGGTGAGTGATGGCACCATCCTGGCCGTCTTGAACCAGGAGCTCGGTCCCCGGAGAACCTTGGAACGCCTGGTGGAGGAAGCCATGGAAGTGGGGGGGCGCGACAATATCACGGGCGTGCTGCTGAATCTGAATGACCCCAACCTGCCGCCTCCCGTTCCGGGCGAGGCCCCTGAGCTATGGCAACGCGGAGCCGGGCCCGCTCCCCAGGGCCTGTGGAGACGGATTCGGGGACTCTTGACGGGGGGTGCCCGATGAGCCTGCTGCAGGGAACGGTTTCGCTCAAACGATTCCTGGTGTTGGGGCCGGTCCCTGGCGAAACGGACCTGCAGGCTGGCCTGGAGCAGGATCAATTCCGTCCCTTCCAGGATGGCACCGAGGAAGAGCGCTTGGGCTGGTGTGATTGGCGAAATCCCCTCATCACGCCGCCCGAGGCGGAATGGGTGAGCCAGGACCGGTTTGCCGTGTTCAGCTTGCGCCTGGACACGCGCCGAGTTCCCCCGGCGCTGCTGAAGGCACATGTGGACCTGCGCCTCCAGAGCCTGCAGAAGGAGAAGGACCTTGCCTTCATCGGGAAGGAGGCCCGCATCTCCCTGCAGGACGAGGTGAAGGTCGAGCTGCTCCGCAAAGTGCTTCCAACCCCCCGCATCATCGAGGTGGCCTGGGACCTCAAGGGCGGCGTCCTCTGGACCACCGCGGCCTCCAGCAAGGCCCAGGGAGCGCTGGCAGGGTTGTTCATCAAATCCTTCGGCTGCGAGATCCATCCCCTGGCGCCTCTGGTCCTGTCGGGGCGGCTCTGCCCGGATCTTGCCGTCGAGGCCCTGATGGCGCTGGATCCCCTGAATCTCGAACTTGAGGAGGCCTGAGGTGAAGCCTCTGGAACTTATGGAGCAAGGGCGTTTCCTCGGCGAGGAGTTCCTCCTTTGGCTCTGGGTGCGCAGCATGACCGAAGGCGGTGCCAGTGGCGAGGAGGGCGACGGCTCAGGTTGCTTCGTGGATGATGCGATCCAGCTCACTTCTGAGCGAGGCGAGGTGAAGGAGATCTCCCTGCGCAAGGGCAATCCATCCGAAAGCCGGGAGGCCTTCGAAGCCCTCAGCCGGGGGATGCGGCCATCCAGAATGAAGCTCAGGATTCTCTCAGGGGATCTGGAATGGGTGTTCACCCTCAACGCCGCCACCCTCGACATGGGCACCCTCAAACTGCCGCCCAGCACCGGGAAGGCGCCCCATGAGCGCCTCCACGACCGGCTCTTCCTGCTGGAGGAGGGAGCGGGGCACCTGGAGCGGCGGTTGAAGCTGTTCCTGCGGCTCCGCTCAGAGACCCCAGATGACCTTGAGGAAGCCTTCCGCGCCTGGGTGCTGGCCGGGAAAACCGGCGAGGCCCTGCCCACGGGTGAGGCCCCGTGGCAGGACTGAGGTTGTTCCTGGTTCCCGCACTCCTGGCCGCCGCTCCGGTCCAGGAACCGGCTCCCATCCTGGTCCGGGCCCGAACGCCCGATGGGCAGGAGGGGCTCCTGAGGCTCCAGTTTCGCAAAGGCCTGGCAGTGGATGGCCACGCGCTGCCCAATGCGTTCCTGGCACCCGGGGCCGCCCAGAGCGGCTGGGTGCCCTTTGATCAGCTTTCCGGGCAAGGGAAACGCTGGGCCCTGGCGGCGATCTTCCCGAAGGACCTGTGGCGGCAGGAGGGCGTCCGGCACCTCATCCACTACGCCGAAGTGGAATCCGTCTGGACCATCGCATCCCTGTTCACCGGCCATGGACAGAACTATGACCGCCTCATGGCCGAAAACCCGGATCAGCCCGAGAAGCTCCGGGAAGGTGACCTCTGGCGCGTCCCCAGGTCCCTCCTCTCGGCAGACCTGGGAGGCCCAGGCCGGGGGCCCGATCGCTCGCAGCCCGAAGATGAGCTGGATGACGAGGCCAGGGTTGGGGCCTACCGGAACCTGCTCGAATACGACCGCGATGCCCAGGGTGCCTTCGCGGGGTATCGGCTTCGCAGGGGCGAGGCCCTCTACTCAAGCGTGGTGATCCGCTACACCGACCGGGTGGACCCCAAGGGTGTCAACGAGCTGGCGGATCGCATCGCCGCCCGTAGCGGGGTCAAGGATGTGCGGACCATGCCCCCCGGGCAGCTGATCAAGATCCCGTTGTCCTTCCTGGCCGATCCCTTTCAGCCCGAGGGCAGCTTCCAGCTGGCGGAGGAGCGGGAAGTCCGGGCCGAAGTGCGCCGCACGGCGCGGGTGGAGGCCGGGCCGCGGCTGAAAGGGGTACGGATCATTCTGGATGCGGGCCATGGGGGCGTGGACACCGGGGCCCGGGCCGAAGGCATCTGGGAGTCGGATTTCGTCTATGACATTGCCATGCGCGTGCGCCGGCGGCTCAGCCAAGAGACCGAGGCCCAGGTGAGCAGCACGATCCGGTACCTGGGCCTGGGGTTCAACAGCAGGGAGAGCATCCAGCGGCCCAGCCGGGCCGCGACCATCCTCACCAGACCCCCCTTTGCCGTGGATGGAGAGAGCCCATCCTCCGTGAGCGTCCACCTGCGCTGGATCCTTGCCAATGACTGGCTGGCCGCCTTCCGTAAGGCCAAGGGTGACTCCCAGAAAACCCTGTTCATCAGTTTCCATGCGGACAGCCTGCACCCCTCCGCCAGGGGCTCCATGGTCTATGTGCCGGGCTCCGCCCTTGTCCCGAATACCTTCTCCCTGGCCACGGCCCGCCTGGGCGGCACGGCCGAGGCCCGGCGCTCTGCCCGGGTGGCCTTCACGGTGCGGGAGAAGCTGAAGGGGGAGGCGCGCAGCCGGCAGTTCTCCGAGGCGCTCCTCAAGGCCATCGAGCAGAGCCACATCCCCATCCACGCCAATCGCCCCATCCGCAATGTCATCTATCGTGGTGGGGAAAAATTCGTGCCCGCCGTGATCCGCTACAACACCAGCGCCACCAAGGTCCTAGTCGAGGTGGCAAACCTCACCAACGAGGAGGACGCCGCCAACCTGCGTGATCCGGAGTTCCGTGAGCGGTATGCGGTGGCTGTCGTGAAGGCGATCCTGGCCTACTATCGGAAGTAGCCGTTCGGATTCGGCGGCATTCCGGTGGGGCACCCCGCGGCCCGTTGCGTCGCCGGAAGGTGCGCCAGAATGAAGGGGGGAGGGCTCATGTCACGGTTGCTCCTGCTGGTGCTCCTGATCGGCTGCTGCAGTTGCCGTAAGCCGGAGGGCACGGCAGAACCCAGGGCGCGGCTGGTACTGCGGTTCCTGGACCGGGACGCCGTGCTGGATCTGGCTGAGTTGCCTGCGGAAGGCGCCTGGCGTTGGATGAAT
>JBBIHT010000110.1:0-6964 GCA_037446845.1 Geothrix sp.
CGGGCCACCTCTGCGCGGCGGGCTTCCTGCCCAGCGCCTTCGAGTTCTTCGACCCGGCGGTCCTTGCCGAACTGCGCGAATTCGGCCCCGAGGCCGCCCGCCGCTTCCCGGGAGAGGCCCTGGCCATCCTGGAATTCGACGACCGGGGCTGCACCAGCGATCGCTTCATGGAGGCCCTGCTGGACCTGCTCGGCCCCGTGGCAGAGCGCCTGGAAGTGGCCTCCGACGAGCACCAGCGCGCCGCCATCTGGGCCGTGCGCCGCATGACCAGCGTATTCCTGCAGGAGCGGCACCCAAGGAAGGTGAGCGAGGATGTGGTGGTACCGCGAAGCCGCCTGCGCGAATTCTTCGCCGGTTTGGAGCGTCTCGCCATACCTTCGGTCAGCTACGGCCACCTGGGCGACGGCAACCTGCATGTGAACCTGCTGGCCGCCGGAGACACCGATCCAGCCGCCCTGGAGCAGCAGCTCCTGGACCTTTTCCGCCTCGCCATCAGCCTGGGCGGCACCCTCAGCGGCGAACACGGCATCGGCCTAGCCAAGCGGGACGCCTTCCTCGCCCTCAGCGGCCCCGCCCATGTCCAGGTTCTCCGGGCCCTCAAGCAGGCCCTGGACCCCTGCGGAATCTTCAGTCCGGGCAAGATCATCTGAGCCCTGGCCAGGCCACTCAGGCCTCCGCCGGCCCCTCGTCCTCTGCGGTCAGGCAGGCCTTCCAGCGCCCATAGCGCTCGGGGTTGCTGAACACCTGCGGATGCAGCCCCCACCGGCCATCCGCGAAAATCCCAGCTGTCCTGCCGCCACCATGCTTGGCATCGGCCATGTGCAGCGCCAGGGACAAGGGGAAACCCTCTTCCGACGCTGAAGGGGCATGGTGCTCGCGGACAGCCTTCGAGAAGGCCGCTGGCAGGCCCCACAGGTTCAGGAGGTGGGCCCCCAGCTGGGCGTGGTCCATGCCATAGGATTCGTGCTCCAGCACTGCCAGGGGAATCCGGCTCGTCCGTGCCTGTTCCAGGGTGGCCTGGTAGCGTCCTGCCGGATCCAGGGCGAACACCAGCAACCCGAGATCGTGGAGCAGGCCCACGGAAAAGGCCACATCCCCCAGGGTGGGCGATCCATCCAAAAGCGCGAGTTTGCGCGTTCCCACGGCCACCTTGAAGGAATGGAACCAGAGCTGCTCCAGATCCAGCCCCGCGGGCCGGGCGGAGGGGCATTCCGCAATGACGCCCCGGAACAGCACCAGCGACCGCAGGGAGTCCACTCCCAGCAGGGCCACCGCCATGTCCAGATCCGCCACGGCGCGCCCGGCGGAGAAATGCGCCGAATTGGCCAGCTTCAGCACCTGGCTGGCAATGCCCAGGTCCTTGTGCACGATGCGTGCGACTTCCTTCATGCCCGCTTCGTCCCGCTCCAGGAGGGCCACCAGTTCCGCATAGAGGCTGGGCAGGCTGGGCAAGTGGCCAAGCCCGCCCACGGCGGCGCGGATGGCCCGGGCGGAGGCTTCGTCATCTTCCGTATCCAGGCTCTCCACCATGCTGATGAGCGCCCTGGGTACCACCGGCTCGGGCAGCAGGCGATGCAGATCGCCTTCCACCTGCTCGGCTTGCTCGGCCTGTGCCGTTTCGGCCATCAGGATGCGCACGATGCCGGGTTGCTGCTCCCGAACTCGGTGCAGCAACGCGCCGCCATCCATCCCGGTCAGGCGCAGACCGGCGACGAGGACATCCACGGGATCCCGCGCCAGGATCTGCAAGGCCTCCTCCGCCCCGGCAGCCAGGAGCACCTCCCAGGGGCGGTGCTCCTGCCAGAAGGCACGCCGGATCGCCTGGAGTCGAGCCCCGTTCTCGTCAACCACCAGGATCCGCATGGCCAGCCCCGCATCATTGCCGCTCAACCCCAAATCGGCCGCGAGCGAAGGAAAGTGGAATCTCGCCGTCCCATCCGCGCCGGGCAGGCGCCATTCCAGTCAGAATCAACCCTCAGACCGGGAGCCGCCATGACCAGCCACCCTTCCCTCATCCTCGGCCACCGCGGCCTCTCCACCCGGCACCTGGAGAACTCCATGGAGGCCTTCCGGGCCGCGCTGGCGGCGGGCATGGCGGGCTTCGAGCTGGATGTGCAACCGACCCGGGATGGCGTCTGCATGGTGCTCCACGACGATGAGCTCAGTCGCACCGCCCAGGGGTCCGGCCTCCTGCGCCGCATGAAGGCATCTGAACTGCCCCCCCTGAACAACGGTGAGCTGTTGCCGCGCCTGATGGATGCGTTGGAACTGCCCGCCCAGCTCATCAATGTGGAATTGAAGGGCGAGCCCGGCTGGCAGCAGGCCCTGGCCACGGTGGAGGCGGCCGAAGCCCTGCCCCGGGTGCTGTTCAGCAGCTTCGAACACAGCGAAGTGCTGCAGCTCTGGGCCGCCTGCCCCGAAGCCCGCTGCGGCTTCCTCTGGGAGTTGGATGAGGCTGAGGATCTGGACGCCGAGGCCCTGGCGGACCTGCCGGGGGGGCTGTGGCTCCACCCGCCCTTCCGGGCTGTCCAGGCCCGCCCCGGCCTTTGGGCCCCCTATGCCCAGCGTCTGACGGTCTGGGACCTGAAGACTGCCGCCGAGGCCCAGACGCTCCCCTTCGCACCAGCGGTGTTGATCACGGATGGGTTGTGACCTGGGGTCCTCGAGGGTCCCTGCGGGCCCGGAGCGGGAACCTACCCGAGGACGGGTCTTGGACCGGGGCGGGACCCTAGCAAGAATGAAGGAACCTGCCCAGTCGCCTAGAAGCTCCCCATCCCGCCCTTCCCTGGAGGCCCCATGAAGTACTCGGACGATTGCCGCGACATCAAGTTCAACCTTTTCGAGTGGCTGGATCTCGACGCCATCCTTGCCTCCGAGCGCTACGGCGAGTTCGACCGCGAGCAGCTGGAAATGGTGCTGGATGAGGCCCTGAAGGTGAGCCGGGGCAGCCTCGCCTCCTGCAACGAGGCCGGGGACCGCCAGGGCGCCCGCTTCGAGAACGGCCGGGTCAGGCTACCCGAGGGCTTCGCCGCGGCCTACCGCGATCTCGCCTCCGGCGGCTGGATCAGCCCCACCATCGGTCCCGAGTTCGGCGGCATGGGGTTGCCTGAATCCGTGGGCACCGGCATCAGCGAGTTCATCATCGGCGCCAACACCGCCCTGGGCCTGCAGGTGCTCCTGGTACGCGGCGCCGCCCACCTCATCGAGTCCTTCGGCACCGCAGCCCTCAAGGCCCAGTTCTGCGAGCGCATGTACAGCGGCGAATGGGCCGGGACCATGTGCCTCACCGAAGCAGGCGCAGGCAGCGATCTTGGAGAAATCCAGACCAAGGCTGTTCGGCAGGCGGATAACAGCTACCTCCTCACCGGGGAGAAAATCTTCATCACCAGCGGCGAGCATGATCTCACGCCCAACATCGTCCACGCGGTGCTGGCCCGTACGCCCGGCGCACCTGCCGGGGCCAAGGGGCTGAGCCTGTTCGTGGTGCCCAAGTTCCGGGTGAACGAGGACGGCTCCCTCGGCGCTGGCAATGATGTCGCCTGCGCAGGCATCGAGCACAAGCTCGGCATCCATGGCTCGCCCACCTGCAGCCTGGTGTTCGGCGCCAACGGGGCCTGCCAGGGCTTCCTCCTGGGCGCAGAAGGCCAGGGCATCAGCCTGATGTTCCAGATGATGAACTCGGCCCGGTACGAAGTGGGCATCCAGGGGCTCGGCATCGCTTCCGCCGCGCACCAGGCGGCCCTGGGCTACGCCCGCGAGCGCCTCCAGGGCCGCCTCTTCTCCAACCGGGCGCCCGACGCTCCGCAGGCTCCCCTGGTCCAGCATCCTGAGGTGCGCCGGTCCCTGCTCACGCAGTCTGCCTATGTGCAGGCCATGCGCGCCCTGGTGTCCTATACCGGCTGGTGCATGGACCGAGCCCATACTTCCAGCGGGGAGGACCGTGACCGCTGGCAGGGCCTGGTGGAGCTGTTCACACCCATCTGCAAGGCCTGGTGCTCTGATTGGGGCTTCCGCGTGACGGAATGGGCCCTCCAGACCTACGGCGGCTATGGCTACACCATGGACTACCCTGCCGAACAGTACCTCAGGGACGCCAAGATCGCCTCCATCTACGAAGGCACCAACGGCATCCAGGCCCTGGATCTGGTGGGACGGAAGTTCCGCATGCAGGAGGGCCGTCCCGTGAAGCATCTCCTGGGCCTGGCCGGGGAAACCGCGCAGCGGCTCGCCGCGGATCCTGTCCTCGGTGCCTCCGCCCGCCTGCTGGGCGCCGCGGTGCAGGCCATGGGCAAGGTGCTCGGCGAGCTCCCTGCCCGGGAGAACGCGCTGCTGCTGACGATGCTCAACGCCGTGCCCATCCTCGACATGCTGGGCCACCTCACCGCCGGGTATCTGCTGTTGCAGCAGGCCGAGGTGGCCCAGGGAAAACGCGATGCCCTTCTCAGGGAACGCGGCGTGAATACCGGAGAGCCCTTGGCCCTGCGGGCTTTCCTCGAGGGCAACACCGAAGGTGCGTTCTACCAGAACAAGGTCCAGGCCGCGATCCTCTTCGCCCACCGCGGCCTGCCCCTGGTGGCGGCCCAGGCGGTGGCCCTGCAGGCCGGGGAGCTGGCTCCCATGGAGGCCATTTTCTAGACATCCTGCCGGTGCCCTGGACGGCTCCCGGAATCGGATTTCACGCGCCTTCCCAGACTCACGGCACTGGCCAGCCAGACGCCCGAACACGCCACGGCCGCGAACCCCATGGGAATGGCCAGGATTGCGAAGGCCGACGGAGCCCACACGCCCAGCAGATGGCCCCGCGGTAGACGAAGGTGTCAAGGAAGGGTTTGGATTTGTACCGTTCCTCGGGACCCAGGGGAATGTAGAGGGTTTCGCGGGCCGGACGATCCACCGCATAGTGGAGGCCACGCCGGAGCATCTGCACCACCGCCATCAGGGCGAAGGAGGGCCAGAGCCACAGGGCGCCGAAACCCGCCAGGGTGAGCACCGGCAGGACGGCCAGCACCGCGGGAACCCCCAACCCGGTGAGGAGGCGACCGGTGAAGAGGAGCTGGGTCGCCAGCGTCAGGACATTCACCCAAAGGTCAATGCGGGCGAAGGCCGCCGTCCGGGTGGCGGTGTCGCCGAAGGCGCGCGCTACGATGCTGCCCTGCTGCAGGTAGAGGAAGGTGCTGGTGACGGTGAAGAGCAGCATGTAGATGGCGATGAGCTGCAGGTAGCGGGATCGCAGGAGGAGCCGCAGGCCCTCCATCGGGCTGGGGCCGGGCTCCCGGTCTCCGTGGGCCTGGTTCCCCAGGTGGAAGCGCACCGCCAGGCGCCGCATGCACTGCACCGCCCCCTCCAGCGTCGCCATGGACACCAGCAGCAGCGACAGGGGCTGGACCCGGACCACCATGGAACCCAGCAGGAAGCCTTTCGTCAGGGCTCCCGTCAGGGCCGCCCCGGCAATGGCGCCCAGGGTGCCGCCCATGGCAATGAAGCCGAAGAGACGCTTGCCCTGGGGCTGGGTCCAGATATCGGACATGAGCCCCCAGAAGAGGGACACCACGAAGAGGTTGAAGACACTGAGCCAGATGTAGAAGCCGTAGCCCAGCGCCGCGCCCCCGTGGTTCGGCAGCCAGCGGAAAGCCAGGAAGAACCCCAGCATGTTGAGGGCGAAAAACCGGTACGCCCAGGGCAGGAAGCGCCGTCGCGGCAGGCGCGACACCAGCGCCGCGAAGGCAGGATTGGCCAGAGCCATGGCCAGCAGCGTGCCGGTCATGAGCCAGGGCAGCTTGTCCGCCCCCCGGGCGATGCCCAGCGCCTCACGCACGGGCCGCAGCAGGTAGAAACCGAAGAGCAGCAAGAAGAAACAGAGCGAGGCCCCCAACAGGGCCGGGGCCTCGCCCTCCTCCAGCAGCACTAGACGACGAAGGAGGCGGACGGGTGCCATGGGGATCCAGCAGGGGAAGAAACGGTTCGGGGCGGAGGTGCACCCAATTTCACATTGCGATCGTGGAAAGGACGAGTATATATCGGTTCACGATGCATTAGCCAAGCCCCCTTCCTCTGGAGCGCACCATGAGCCTGTCCCGCCGCCATTTCCTTCAGTGCTCCGCCGCCGCCACTGCCCTGGCTGCCGCCGGCCTCAAGCTCGAGGCCACCCCGGCGGTGAGGCCCAAGCGCATCCTCATCCTCGGCGGCACAGGCTTCCTGGGCCCCGCTACCATCGAGGCCGCCCAGGCCCGCGGCCACCAGGTGACGATGTTCAACCGTGGCAAGACACGGCCCGACCTCTTTCCCGGCGTCGAGCGCCTGCACGGCGATCGCGATCCCAGGAAGGGCGAGGGTCTGAAGGCCCTGGAGACCGGCGCCTGGGATGCCGTCATTGACAACAGTGGCTACTACCCGCGTCAGGTGGGCGCCTCGGCGGCGCTGCTGGCGCCACGGGTGAGGCAGTACCTCTACATCTCCAGCATCAGCGCCTACAAGGAGCCGAACCCCGAGAACGGCACAGAGGAGGCGCCCCTGGCAACCCTGAAGGATCCCACCGTCGAGGACATGGGCAAGGAGTACCAGAACTACGGCGGTCTGAAGGCGCTCTGCGAGCAGGCTGCGCAGAAGGCCATGCCAGGCCGGGTCGCGGTGATCCGCCCAGGCTACATCGTGGGGCCCGACGACCCTTCAGGGCGCTTCACCTACTGGCCCGTGCGCTTCGACAAGGGTGGCGAAATCGCGGTGCCCGGCGCCCCCTCGGACCCGGTCCAGATCATAGATGTGCGCGACCTGGCCGCCTGGCTGGTGCGCCTGGTGGAACAGGGCACCCTGGGCGTCTTCAACGCCTGCGGCCCCGAGCGGCGGCTGGGCTGGGGCAGCCTGGTCTCCGCCTGCCTGAAGGCCGGCAGTGCTGATGCCAGGACGACCTGGATTCCCGCCGAATTCATCGCGAAGCAGGAAGGCCTCGAGTTCCCCATCTAGGCCC
>JBBIHT010000111.1:0-6940 GCA_037446845.1 Geothrix sp.
GTTGAGGCCCGAGGTGTTGTTGACGGTGGTGGCGCCCATGCGGTAGGTTCCGCCCGAATCGGAGGCGTTGATCACGGGGAGCAGGCCCACCTGCTCCAGGCTGTTCTCGGTGACTTCCATCAGCTCGAAATAGACCATGACCTCGGCCTTGCCCTTGTCGAGGTTGCGAATGACCTGATCAACGATGGCCAGTTCCAGGGGCTTGGCCTTCACGATGATCGCGTTGATGCGTTTGTCCGTGAATACCCGAAGCTGGGGGTTGATGGTGGTGAGGATTGAACGCACGGGATCCGGTTCGGCATAGGACAGGTAGTAGGTCCTGATGATCTGGTTCTCGTACTGTTCGCGGTTCTGGGGCGTGGCCTTGAAGACCATGATGGTGTTCTGGTCTATGACCTTGTAGAAGAGGTCGTTCTGCAACATCAGGGTGTCCAGCACCCGCTGGAAGGGCAGGCCCCTCAGGTCAATGGAAACGGACTGATCCTGGAAGGAACTGTGGGGGATGATATTCACCCCCGAGGCGCGGCTGAGGGTCGCGAGGATTTCCCGCAGGCTGGTGCGGCGGCTGAAATTCAGGTCAATGCCATCCAGGGACCGGGGGTCGAGCTGGACCGCGTTCTGGGCATCGGCTCGGGCCTTCATCAGTTCCAGGTCCTGGTCCGTATCTGCTTCCGCCTTTTCCCAGGCGGCCTGCTGTTCGATCCTCACCAGCCAGTCCTGGGCGATCTGGTTCTCGGGATCCAGCACCAGGGCCTTCCTGACTTCCTGGAGGACAGCCTCCTTCTGGCCCCGTTGGTCCGCCTGCCGGGCCAGGGCCAGATGATTCTCCGCCGCATGCTGGGAGGATCGCCGGATGCCGATGCGGGCCTTGGTGTTCGTGGGATCGCGGCGCAGGACCTGGCGGTACTCCGCCACGGCCTCATCGTAGCGGCCCTCGTTGTAGGCCTGGTTGGCCCGGTGCAGGCTGCATCCCAGCAGGAGGACCAGGGAGGCGGTCAAGGCCAGGATTGCCCTGACGGGGGCGAAGGTGGATTGGGCGGGCGAGGGCATCGGAGACATCCTTGGATCAGAATTGATTCATGGCTGGGCCGCCGGAGGCCTCACGGACCTCCAGAACCATGCGCAAGTCGGGGTACTTGGTGTTCTGGAATTCGGCGCGGGTGTCCTTGACGGTAATCAGTTTCCAACGCTCGCGCAGCAGGGTCCCCTGGACCAGCGTGATCGGCTCCTCCCCTTTCATGAAGGCGCCCACCAGGCCGGAGGGACTGCCCTGGAAGTAGCCCAGGTAGCGAAGCTCCTGGGGGCGTCCTGCGTACTCGACGGCCTTGGCCTGGGCCTGGCGTTGCTGCTCCAGTTCCTCGGGCGTGGGTGGCGGCGGGGGCGGCGGGGGCATGACCTTGATTTTGTCCCGGGGGGGGGGCGGAGCCTCGAACAGGAACAGGTCCCGCTGGAGCTTCGCTCCAGGGGGCAGTTCCCCGGCCCGATCCAGCGCGGCCAGATCGGGCAGCCGCCGCAGGCCCTGGAGCTGGCGCGGATCCAGGCCGAGGGTGCGCTGGCCCTCGGTGGTCCGGCGGGCTCGGGGGGCATCGGTACCGAGCAGGGTGTACAGGGCGTAGACCAGGATCAGGGCGAAGGCCCCCAGGGCCGCCTGGGTCTTGGGGTTGGTCTTCAATTCCTGGCCCATGGCCTGGAGATCGAAGGAGCGGCCGGGAGCGCTCATGCGTCACCTTCTTCCCGTTCCGGCGCCTGGGCTTTGCGGAAGGCCCGAAGCACCAGGGTGAGCCGCGCCCCTTCGGGGCTCTCCTCCAGGCGACCGTCTCGCACGGCGAAGGGCAGGCCCGACCCTTCCAGGTCCAGCATGAAGGCCTTCTGGGCACCGTAGAGTCCCAGGGCTGTGAACTCCACTTCCACGGATTCCAGATCTGTGCCCCTGGATCCTTCACGGCTGGGGAGGCCGTACTTCACGGTCTGGAGGCGCATGCCGTGTTTCTGGGCGAGCTCGTGCAAGGTCTTGCTAAGGGTCCACTGCAGCTCCCCGGCGGAGCCCTTGGGCAAATGGGTCTCCAGGTTGGCCAAGGTCTCCTGGCCCCGGCGGATGCGGTCCTGGAGACCCTGCAGTTCCTGGAGCCGTTGCCATTGCTGGTTCCGGTTGAGCTCTGCTTCACGCCTGGCTTTGAGCTTCTGGGCCAGCTGCTGGGAGGCATCGGGAAGCAGGAAAAAGCCGACTGCCAACCCCAGGGCCAGGCCCAGGACCCCGATGCCGGTGCGTACGCGGCTCTGCTGGAGGGGGCTCATCATGGCGTCTCACCTCCATCGCTGCCCGAGCTGCGAAGGGCGTGCACCCTCCGGCGAGGGGGACCGGAACGGGCGCCTGGCCTGGGGTTGTCGGGGGCCGGGCGGGTGCCAACGGAATCCGGCTGGCCCGGCTGCAGGGCTGGGGCCGGTTGTGGGGGCGGCGGCGCCAGGGGGCCCTGGGCCGACTGCGGTCTTGGGTGGGCCGGGACGGACTGGGGGATAGGTTTTGACGCAGGAGGAGCAGCTGCTCGACTTGGCGCTGGGTGGCTGGGCTTCGGGGGCCGGGCCTGGAAGGGAGCGGGAGCTGACGCCGTGGGCAGGCTCAGTTCGAACTCCCAGCCTCCACCCGGGCGCTCGGCCTCCCGCTCCAGCACCACCTGGGTGAAAATGGGCGCCTCGTGCAGGGCCTCGATGAAGGCCGCTTCCGCCGTTCGGGTGCGCGCTTCGCCCTTGAGCTTCATGACCACCTGCTGGCCGCTGCTGCGGGTGCGCTGCAGGGCCTTCAGGCGCATGTCAGGCACCATGCACTGCTCCAGCTCGGCGCTAAGGCGCGACCAGGGCAGTGCCCGTTCCAGGAGGATTCGTTCCGCCAGCTTCCAGCGGGATTGTTCCCGAGTGGCATCCATCTCCAGAAGGGAAGCCTGAATCTGCTGCTCCTTCTTGGCGGCTCGCCGGGCCTCCTCGGTGAGGCTGACGGCCTCCCGACCGGCGCGACTGGCCTGGTGGTACGCCCGCCAAGTGAGGCCCAGGCCCCCCAGGAGGATGGCCAGGCCAAGGCCGAGGGCGGTCCAGCCAAGGACCAGATGATGTTGCCGCCACAGACTTGGCCGCGGAGCCAGGTTCAGGTCGAGGATCGGTAGGGCCATCAGCTCGCCTCGCCCAGGGCGAAGGAATCGGGGAGGATCTCCAGGGGCAAACCGATGGGCGGCCAGGCGGGTGCTCCCCAGAGGAAGGCCTGCTGGGGCGGCCGGGATTCCCGCTGGAGGAAGGCGGCGCTGGGAACAATCCGTTCCTCGATCCACCCAGCAGGGGCCATGGGCTCGGGCCATTGCCTCAGGAGGCACAGGGTGCGCCCCCAGGCCACCAGGGTACCGGCATAGCGCCCCTGGCCATCGGGGCTGAGGGAAAGCAGCATCCCTGGGAGGTTCTGGGCGGCAGCCAGCAGGTTGTATAGGTGCAGCCAGCGTGGGGTCAGGCCATGAAGCGTTCGGTCCAGGCGCAGGCCAAGCTGGAGCAGGCTGTCGCGCAGATCCTCCCGGAGGCCCGCCGCTAGCCAGGTGCCGGGCTCCACTTCGAGGGCCTGGACAAAGTGGGGCTCAACTAGGGCCATGGCCTGGGTGAACCGCCACCGGAGAAAGGCTTCCTGAGCCTCCGCAGCCTTGGGCAGCTCCACCATGTCCCGCAGGAGGATGGATGGGCACCAGAGATCGTCCAGCACCCAGCGGGTGGGGCCCTGGGGCAGAGCGGTCAGGGCCTGGGCCAGTTGGTCCTCGGTGGGGAAACCCGTGAGCACCCGGTGCTGAGCCCCGGCTCGCAGGCGGTGGGCTTCCAGCCAGAGCAGGGAGGCGTCTGGTGCCTTGAAAAGTGTGGTTTTCAACGGCATGCCCCTGGATGGGGGTGCGACACGCCACCGCCCACGCGATCCGGGGTGGGCCGGGGGACGGCCAGCAGCAGTTCGAAGGGGGACGGCACAAGCGACTCCAGAACGGAACCGGATCAGGAAAACCTGAGTCTACCGGGGTTCTCTCCTGATTGGGGGAAGCCTCCAAGAGAAGGGGATCTGGAGGTGTGGGCTCGGGACTCCGTCCATGTATGGAATGATGGATGCAGAAGTTCCCTTGGCCCAGCCTGGAGCCCCACGCCGTGCGTCTCATTTCCCTCGAACTCCACGGATTCAAATCCTTCGCCGATGCCCAGAAATTGAGCTTCCCGGGGGGCATGACCGCGGTGGTGGGCCCCAACGGCTGCGGCAAATCCAACATCTCGGACAGCCTGGCCTGGGTGCTGGGGGAGCAGCGGGCCTCCATGCTCCGGGGGTCCGAAATGGCCGATGTGATCTTCGCCGGAACGGCCCTGCGGCGGCCCCTGGGCATGGCCGAGGTGAAGCTGGTCATGGAGATGCCTGATCCGGCCCTGCCGGGAGCCTCCCGGGAGGTGACCATCTCTCGGCGGCTCTACCGGGATACGGGCAGTGAGTACCGCATCAATGGTCGCGAGGCACGCCTCAAGGATGTCCAGGATCTGCTCCTCGACACGGGGATGGGCACACGGGCCTACAGCTTCATCCAGCAGGGGCAGATTGACCTCATCCTCAGCACCAAGCCCAAGGACCGGCGACTCCTGCTGGAGGAGGCAGCGGGGATCACCCGCTACAAGCTGCGCCGGGCTGATGCGGAGCGGCGGCTGGACGAGACCAAGGCCAATCTCCTGCGCCTGGACGATATTCTCTTCGAGCTGAACAAGCAGATGGATTCGCTGCGCCGCCAGGCTTCCCGGGCCCGGAAAGCCCAGGAACTGGACCGCGACATCAAGTCCACCCAGCGCATCCTGCTCGCGGGGAAGGCGGTGGAACTGGAGGCGGCCAAGCAGCGCATCCTGCAGGCCCTCGACCAGACTGAACGGCGAGTGGCCGAACTCACAGCCCAGGTATCGGAAAAGGCCTCCGAGGTCGAGTCGCTCCGGCTCTCGGTGGATGAGCAGCAGCAGGGGCAGGCCAGGCGAAACAGCGGGCTCCTGGGGCTGGATCAGCGCCTCCAGTTGGCCCAGCAGGAACGGTCCTTTCAGGAGGATCGCCGCCAGGAGGCCCAGGAACAGCGGGGGCGCCTGGAGGAGCGGATCAACGCCATTGTGGACCGCCTCAATGAAAGCGGCGACTCCTTCGCGGCCCTGGAGGACCAGCTGCGGGTGGCCACCGAACAACTGCAGGGGAGGGAGGCGGACCTTGCGAAGGCAGAAGAGGCGGTGGCTCTGGCCGAAGGTTGCCTCCGCCACGAGGACGCTGCACTGGTCGAGCTGAAAAAGGAGAAGGCGGAGGCCCAGAAGGAAGTCATGGCGCGACATCATCAGCGCCTTGGGTTCCAGAGCCAGATCGCCCAGCTGGAAGGCCGCCTGGATACCCTCAACCACGAGGAGTCCGTTCGTGCTCCCCGCCTAGAAAGCCTCCAGGCGGAGTTGCTGCAGATGGAACGGACAGTGGAAGGTCTGCTCTCCCAGCTGGAGCAGGCCGAGGAGGCGGCCTTGGACCAGCGGCGGCGTACGGAGGCCCTGGAAGAGGCCCAGCGGACCCTTGCCCAGGATCACCATCGCACAGAGGCTGAACTGGATGCCGCCGAGCGGCGCCTGCGCCAGATCGCGGATCTGCTCGCCCGGACCTTGGGCGATGAGGCTACCCAGGAGGGATTGGCCTGGCTTCGGGAGAAGGGGGGACGGCCCCAGAGCCTGGTGGAACTGCTGCAGGTGGAGGAGGCGTTCCGCCCCGATGTGGAGCGCCTGCTGGGCACCTGGCTCCAGTCCGTCACGGTGGAGGGTGAGCTCCTTCCCCAGGTGGACACTGCCCCAGGCCACCTGCTGTTGGCCCTGGACCAACCCGCTCCCGCTCCGGCCCTTCCTGAGGGCTGCGATCCCCTTCGCGATCATCTGCACTGGTTGAACGAGGCCCGTCCCCTGGGGTGCCTGCTGGAGCGGGCCTTCCGCTGCGAGGACCGGGCCATCGCCGGCCTCAGCCTGCGCCACCCTGACCTGGCCTTCGTGTCGTCCCGTTCCATCCGCCTACCCTATGGCCCCCTGCAGGTCGGCGTATCCTCCCCCGCGGCTTCCCCCCTGAAGCTCAGGGCCGAGCAGGAGGAATCCCGAGCCACCCGGGAGGCCCTGCTGGACCGCCTCGAGGAGATGGAGAGCCAGCGGGGGCAGGGCGGTGACGCAGCCCGGGAGGCCAGGGCTCGGCTGGTGGAGATTGATGAAGACCTCCGGGCCCTGCGTCGCCGGGGGGATGTGGCCAAAGCTCAAAAGGCCGCGCTCCATGCCCAACTGGCCGAGATCCAGGCCGCCAGCGAACGAGCCGATGCCCTGTGGGAACAGGTCGAGGGGGAGATCAAGCGATACCAGGGGTTGCTGCATGACCTGGAGGAACCCGCGGGGCAGGGGGCGGATGTGGCCCTGGAAGAGGCCATCCAGCTTGCGGAACAACGCGTCCATGAGGCCCGGCTGGCGATGGATGCCCGCCGGGAACAGCGCCTGGAAGTGGCCCGGGCCCGGGATTCCGCCTGGGCGGCCAAGGATGGCCACGAACGGCATCTGCAGCTGGCTCAGCGGGGGCGCTTCGATCTGGAGGCCGAACAGCAGCGCCTCCAGGCCGAATTCCAGGAGCAAACAGCGCGCATTGGTGCCTGCCTGGATCGGATCTCGGCCCTCGAAGCGGAATCCCAGGCCCTGCTGAAGGAGCGAGAGGCACTGTTCCTGGCCGCCCAGGAGGCCCAGGGACGCCTTGAACTGGAGCAGGAAACGCTCAGAGTCCAGGAAAGAACAGCCCGGGACTTGCAGGAGGTGCTCGAAAATGCCAGGGCCGAACACCAGGAAGTGTTGCTCCATGGGGCCCAGGTGCAGGGCAATCAGGAGGCCCTCACCAAGGAGGTGGAGCTGGCCCTCG
>JBBIHT010000112.1:0-6905 GCA_037446845.1 Geothrix sp.
CCGCCCCCGAGGCGCCCCCCTTCGTGACCCCGGACACCCAGCGGGTGGAATCCTATCCCACGGAACGACTGGCCCCCGAGGTGGTGGAGGCACTGTCCCAGCCCTGGGCACCCGAGCCCTCAGCCATGCCGGAGGATCTCGCCAATCAGCTGGGCGATATTGATTTCCAGCTGGACTATGGCAGTCCCGAGGAGGCCAAGGTCCAGATCCAGGCCGCCCTGGCCCAATATCCCGGCCATTCCGAATTGACCGAGCGCCTGGAGCGCGCCGAGGCGGCGCTGCAGAAACTGGGCCATGTGGCGAAGGCCAGTGCGCTGGAGGAGGCGGATTTCGCCAACTCCTTCTTCGACCTCACGGATGTCCTGGGCACGGCCATGGCGGATTCCGGCGAGGGCGAGGAAATGCACGATGCCACCCATGTGGTGGAGAAGATCCAGAGCGTGGACGAGCTGTTCAGTGCCTTCCGGGAGGGCGTGGAGAAGCAGGTCAAGGGCGATGACTATGACACCCACTACAACCTGGGCATCGCCTACAAGGAAATGATGCTCATTGATCCAGCCATCGAGGAGTTCAAGGTGGCCATGGGCGATCCCGAACGAACCCTGGAATGCTGCTCCATGCTCAGCATTTGCGAGCAGGCGCGGGGCGATCTGGACAAGGCCGTGACCTGGCTCAAGCAGGGTATCGAGGCCCCAGGCTTCCCACCCGAGGACAGCATCGGCCTGCGCTATGACCTGGCCGAGATCTACCTTCAGCAGGGCCAGACCGCCGGCGCCGCCAGCGAGTTCCGGGTCGTCCACGACATGGACCCCGATTACCGCGATGTGGCGGCGCGCCTGGCCTAACGCTCTCCAGTGGTTCCGTGCTTCGCTTCGCTGCGCGCACACCCCGGGCCCCCTCGCCTTCACCGGGCGGGGCCCGGTGAAGGCTCTGCCCCATCCACGGCCCCAGAGCTATGGCTTGGTGCGTGAGGACCACTCGAGGGGCCGGAGGCCGCTGGCGCCCCAGGGCTGCAAGGCATGGAGGGCGAGCTGGACGGGCTTGCCGGGGCGTTGCAGGCGGGTCAGCTCCAGGGCGCCCTCGCCGGTGGTGAGCCAGGCGCCTTCCCTGCCCCAGAGCAGCTGCCCGGGCTCGCGGTAGCAGGGCCGCAGGGCCCCCACGCCGCAGACCTTGAGCACCTGCCCATCCAGGTTCAGTTCGGTGCCGGGCCAGGGCCACAGGGCGCGCACCTGGCGATGGAGGTCGGCCGCGGGTCGGCGCCAGTCCAGGGGGGCCATGCCCCGGTGCAGCTTGGAAGCATAGGAGGCGTTCCGACTCTCCTGGGGCACGGGCAGGGCGTTGGCGGAGAGCAGCAGGGGCAGTTGATCCATCAGGAGTCCGGCCGCCTCCTGGGCCAGGCTCGCCAGAAGGGATTCCGCCGTGTCCTCCTGGCTGATCTCGTGCCGGCACTGGGCCAGCACGGGGCCCTCGTCCAGCCCCGCCGAAAGCCTCATGAGACTCACGCCCGTTTCCTCGTCACCGGAAAGCAGCGCGTGGTTCACGGGCGCAGCCCCGCGCCACCGCGGCAGCAGGGAAAAATGCAGGTTCCAGACGCCCAGGGGGCAGGAATCCAGCATCCAGCCGGGCAACAGATGACCGTAGGCCACGACGATGGCCAGGTCCACGCCCAGCCCCTCCCACAGGGCGCGGGTTTCGGGGTGCCTCCAGCTCTGGGGTTGATGGACCGGGAGCCCCCGTTCCAGGGCCGCCGTCTTCACGGGTGGGGCCTCCAGGTGCCGACCGCGGCCTGCGGGGCGGTCGGGATTGGCGAAGACCGCCGTGATGCCTTCCTCCGCCAGGGCCCGCAGGGCGGGCACAGCCGCCCCGGGAGTGCCCAGGAAGGCGATCCGGGTCATGGGTGGGCCAGTTGTTTCTGGTACCGCCGCTGCAGCACCTGGCGCTTTACGGGGCCGAAGTACTCCACGAACAGCCGGCCCCGAAGATGATCAATCTCGTGGCAGAAGGCCCTGGCCAGGAGATCCTCGCCCCTGAGCTCCACCCAGGCGCCTTCCGGGGTGCGGTTTCGGATGGTCACCTTCTGGGGCCGTTCCAGGATCTCCCGGATGCCGGGAATGGAAAGGCACCCCTCCGGCCCAACCTGGGAGCCTTCCTGGTGGATGATCTCGGGATTGATCAGCAGGAGTTTCTGGGAAGGATCCTCCCCACAGGCGCAATCAATGACCGCGAGATTCAGGTTCACCCCGACCTGGGGCGCGGCCAGGCCTACCCCTTCCTCGAAGAGGGCGGTCTCGTACATGTCCGCGACCAGCTGTTCCAGTTCTGGGGTCCATTCCCCCACATCGGCGCTGTTCTTTTTCAGACGGGGATCGCCCCAGGTGAGCACGGGCAGAACGGCCATTGATTCACTCCACGGTCCAGTGTAGTCCATCCGCCCCCTCTCCGGGATTGAGGGCCCCTTCGGTGCCAAGGCTTGGAACTTGGCGGAGGGCATCGTACTCTGAGGGGTCCGTTCGCCGGAGCCAAGCATGCTGCGATCTTTCCGTCAGGTCTTCAAATCCAACCGCACCCCCATGGCTGCGGTGATGATCGTGGTGCTCCTGGGCCTGGTGGCCTATCTGGCGCCTTCGGGCCGGGTGGACACACCCGATACGGTGGTGGCTCGGGTCTATGGCCGGGAGGTGACCCTGCGGGAGCTGGCGGAGCACATGCAGGAGCTCATGCAACGGTACGGCAAGCAGGCCAGCCCGGAGGCCCTCAAGCCCTTCGTCCAGGCCCAGGCCCTGCGCGACCTCATGAACCAGAAGCTCATGGAAGAATTGGCCGAGCGGCATCAGATCGTCGTGACCGATGAAGAGGTGGGGCTGCGCCTCCGGGCCTTCCTGCGCCAGTACCCCATGCTGCTCGATGCGGGCGGCAACCTCAAGTCCACGGCTGAACTGAAGCAGATCTTTCAGGAAACCGGGTTCAATCCGGCCACCCAGGAACGGGCCCTCCGCAGTGAGCTGTTGCGCACCAAGCTCGTGCAGCAGGCAGCCCTGCAGGTGCCCCTGGACGAGGCCTGGCTGAACCTGGAGCACCGCCTGCGGAACGAGAAGGTAGGCTTCCAACAGGTCACCCTCGCCGTGGATAGCGGAGCCGTTGCCGATCCCGGAGATGCCACCCTGGACGCCTTTTTTCGGGCGGCCGGCTCCCGTTTCCTCCAGCCGACTCGCCGCATCATCCAGTATGTCACGGTGGACCGCGCGTCCCTGGGCAAGGACGCCCAGGTGGACGAGGCGACCCTAAAGGCGGCCTTTGAGGCCCGCAGGCACGACTACCTGGAGCTGAAGGCCCGCCACATCCTGTTCAAGGCCGAAGGGGACAAGCAGATCCAGGAGGCCCTCGCCAAGGCTGAGCTCCTGCGGACGCGGCTCGTGAAGGGCCAGGACTTCGCCAAGGCCGCTGAAGAGCTCAGCGAGGATCCTTCCGCCAAAGGCAACGGCGGCGACCTGGGGTGGTTCCGCTTCCCCCAGATGCAGAAACCCTTTTCCGAGGCCGCCTCCGCCCTCAAGCCCGGGGAAATCAGCCAGCCCGTGCGCACCGTGTTCGGCATCCACCTCATCAAGCTGGAGGGGCGGCGGGAAAAAGGCTTCGCGGATGTGAAGGCCGAACTATCCAGCGAGATCACCGATGGGCGGTTCAAGGCCCGGGCCCAGGAGCGCCTCGAGCAGATCCGCAAGCGCGCCAACGGCGGGGATCTGGCCGCCGCGGCCAAGAGCTTCGGCGCCACCGCTCACCTGAGCCAGCCCTTCAGCAACGAACCCGCCGCCCAGGTGGAGGGCCTTCCCGAACTGCCGCAGATTGCCAGCGAGGTCTTCCGCCTCAAGGTGGGCGATGTTTCCAAGCCCTTGGCCTTCGGGGATCGCCACCTGCTATTCCGTGTCCAGGAGGAGGTGGCCGAGTCCGTTCCCCCCATGAAGGAAATCCGCGCCAAGGTGCTGGCAGCCTATCGCCTGGAGCAGGCCCGCGAGGCGGCGCTTGCCAAGGCCCAGCAGGCGCTGAAGGCCGGTGGCCTCGCGGCGGTGGGCGGGGTGCTCAGCGATCAGGCCCCGGCGCCCCTCAGCGGCCTGCGGGACCTGGTGGCCAACCCCGCCATCCGCAAGGCCCTGCTTGACACCCCCCCGGGGCAGACCACTCCGGTGTTCTGGACTCAGGATGGCAAGCTCTGGGCCGCCCGCATCGCCTCCCGAGAACCGGCCCCGGCCCTGTCCTTCGAGGGTCGTCGCAGCCTAGTGCAGGAAGTGGCGAATAGCGAGGCCCAGTTGCTGCTCTCCGCCGAGCTGCAGGCCATGGATCAGAAGGGAAGATTGCGACCCGGCTTCAGCAGCTTCTGGGGGCACTTCGGCGGCATCTATGTGAATGCCGAGGCCGTCTCCGTCCCCGTGGAAGAGTAGGTCGGGAGCTTCATCACTCGCTCACACAGCGCGGCCACCGATGGATGGTCGTGGCTGGAGAACAGGAGGGCCCGCCCCTCCTGCTTCAAGGATGCCAGCAGCGTCAGAAGCACCCCGGCCAGGGTCGGGTCCAAGGCCGAGCAGGGTTCGTCCAGCACCAGCAGTTCCGGTTCCAGCATGAGGGCCCGGGCCAGGCAGAGGCGCTGGGCCATGCCACCGGACCAGGCCTGGGGCAACTGGGCCAGGGCCGCCTCGGGAAACCGCACCCGGGCCGCCATGCGCGCCGCGGCCTCACGCCGCTGGGGAGCGGTGCCGCGGTGCCAGATTTCCAGAGGCTCCTGCAGGATTTCCCAGCCCCGACGGTGGGGGGGCAGGCTGGCCTTCGCATCCTGGAACACCGCCTGCACCAGGGGCCGGCGCGGACGCCGTTCCCGCTCAGCCAGGGGCGACCAGGGTTGCCCCTGGAGGCGGATCGTCCCTTCGGAAGGCTCGACCAGGCCCAGCACCAGGTTCAGGAGCGTACTCTTGCCGGAGCCGCTGGGGCCCACCACACCCACGGCTTCGCCCGGCGCCAGCTCGAAGGCCAGCCCCCGGAACACCCACGCACCGCCCCGCCGGAGGCCCAGGTCCTCCACCGAGAGCAGGGGCGGCGGCTGGATCAGCGGAGTACTTCCACCCCGAGGTAGGGCCGCAAGACATCCGGCACGCGAATGCTGCCATCGGGCTGCTGGTAGTTCTCCAGCACTGCCACCCAGGTGCGCCCCACGGCCAGGCCACTGCCATTCAGCGTATGGACGAAGGTGGGCTTGCCCTCCCTGCCCTTGGCGCGAATGTTGGCGCGCCTTGCCTGGAAGTCGCCGAACCAGCTGCAGGAGCTGATCTCGCGGTAGGTGTTCTGGGAAGGCAGCCACACTTCCAGGTCATAGGTCTTCTGGCTGCTGAAGCCCATATCGCCGGTGCAGAGGAGCATGCGGCGATAGGGCAGCTCCAGGGCCTCCAGGATGGCCTCGGCGTTGGCAGTCAGGTGCTCCAGCTCGGCCTCTGCCTGCTCCGCCGTGGTGAAGGTCACCAGCTCCACCTTGTGGAACTGGTGCTGGCGGATGATGCCCTTGGTGTCCTTGCCGTAGCTGCCGGCTTCGCTGCGGAAGCAGGGCGTAAAGGCGCAATGGCGCAGGGGCAGGGTGTCCGCGGGCAGGACTTCGTCCCGGTAGAGGTTGGTGACGGGCACCTCGGCGGTGGGGATGAGGTACAGCGCGCCGCCATCACCGCGGGAGGTCCTGAAGAGGTCCTGCTCGAACTTGGGGAGCTGACCCGTGCCGTACATGCTGTCGGCGTTCACCAGGTAGGGCGGGATCACTTCGGTGTAACCCGCCGCGGTCTGGCGGTCGAGCATGAGGCTGATGAGGGCCCGCTCCAGTTTGGCCCCCAGGCCCTTCAGCACGGCGAACCGCGCGCCGCTGAGCTTGGCGGCTCGGTCCAGGTCCAGGATCCCCAAGCCCGTGCCCAGTTCCACATGATCCCTGGGGGCAGCGATCGGCGACACCTGGCCCCAGCGCTTCATTTCCACATTGGCCTGCTCATCGCGGCCCGATGGAACGGTGGGGTGGGGCAGGTTGGGAAGCCCCGCCAGGAAATCCCGGAAGGCTGCTTCGATGTCGCGCTCGGCGGCCTCCAGTGTCTTGAGCTTCTCGCCCACGGCCCGCTGCTGGGAGATGAGCGCATCAGCATTCTCCCGGGCCCGCTTCAGGCGACCCACCTCCTCGCTCACCCGGTTCCGTTCGGCCTTCAGGGCCTCGGCCTCCTGCAGGACCGCCCGGCGACGCTGATCCAGTTCCTGGTACCGGGCCTGGTCCAGGAGGTAGCCCCTGGTCGCGAGGCGAGCCGCCACGGCGGCCAGGTCAGTGCGCAGGAGATTGGCATCCAGCATGATCAGTTCCCGGAAAACATCAGTCTACCGGGCTCCGGGCGCGACGCCGGGGCCTTTGGATCGCGGCCAGGGCAAAAGCGGCCAGAGTCGGGTTAGCCCTGGGGCCAGGTTCCATTGGACATGGGCTCCCCGGCCCAGGCTGTCCCGAAGGCCTGCTTCACCTCCGCCTGGCCGCCCCCCGCGCCGAACACGAGGCCCAGCTTGGCCAGGGCGCTCCAGCGGGTATGGAGCCCGCCTGAGATGGCGCCGAATGCCTCCACCTGGCGGCCCAATTCGTAGGCGGAGAGATCCACGCCGCCATGGGGACACTGGGAGATGACCACCACCGGAAGCCGGCGCGCCTGGGCATCCACCAGAAGAGCCCGGAGGTCCGGCTTGGCCATGGGCAGGTTGCCGGCACCGAAGGCCTGGATGAGGATGGCCCTGGTGCCAGCGGGAGCGGGATGCCAGGAAGCCCCGGGGTGGGGGTCTTCCCGCGCCAGGTACCCGCTGGAATCGGACTTAGACTGGATCTGGCCATCCATACCCTCACCCCCCACCCCGGG
>JBBIHT010000113.1:0-6818 GCA_037446845.1 Geothrix sp.
CTTCCCGAACTTCCCGCAGGGGCATAGGAACGAACTCACGAAGGGAAGGACTTGCACCGGCCACCAATCCTTTCTCGCCAGCTCATTTCAAGAACCTTGAATCTGTTATGAGAGAAACCATGCTGAAAACACGAACCTGCTTCCTCCTTTTCCTCCTGGTCGGCCTTCCGTCCCGCCTTCGGGGGGGACATGAACTTGAAAAGGCCAGGCTGCTCATCAAGGCCAAGAACTACCAGGAAGCTCAAGCCCTATTGGATCGAACGCTCAAAAGCGATCCAGCCAATGCAGAGGCCTGGTACCAGCTAGGTAACCTCCAAAAGGCGACCCATCATCCAGAAAGGGCCTTGGAATGCGCGGACAAGGCCATCCAGATCAACCCGGGCCAGGCGAACTACTATGTCCTACGAGGCAACAGCCTGGGAGACCTCGCGACGAAGGCGAACATCTTCAAGGCCTTGGGCCTCGCCAGGAATGGGCTGGGCTCTCTGGAAAAGGCCGTCCAGATGGAGCCTGGCAACCGCCATGCAGTCCGCGCGTTGTTCAGTTGGTACATCAATGTGCCCGCCATCGGAGGAGGCAGCCAGGATAAGGCCATGGCCCTGGCAGAACACACCCTGGGCCCGGACCCGGCGATGGGGCATTACCTGAAAGGCCTGCTCCTGCAGAAACAGAACAATCCTGGACCAGCCCAGGCCGAGTTCCGTTTGACCGTCGGATCGGAGACCAAATTCCCTGAGGCCTATCTCTCTCTGGCCTATGTGGAACTCCAGATGAAGCAGGTGGACCAGGCGCTGGAGCACTTCCGCATGCAGGCCGAACTGGATCCAGAGAACCCGAACAGCTTTGACAGCCTCGGTGAGGGGTTGATGGCGAAGGGGCGTGCGGACGAGGCTATCAGCGCCTATCGCAAGGCCCTTACCCTTGATCCCGAGTTTTATTCATCCATGCGTGGTCTGGGCAAAGCCCTTGAGCAGGCGGGCCGGCGAGACGAGGCCATTCAGCATTACCGCCATTGTGAACAGGTGGGGACCCAGAAAGGCATCCCCCAGCTGGTGAGCGGCTCCAGGGAGCGCTTGAAGGCCCTTGTCGGGAAGGACTAGCAGCCAGGTGACAGGGGATGCCTGGACAAAGCTCCGGGATCCGAATGACCATGAGGACATGGCGCAACCACTCTTCTCTCAGGGACACCTCGCCCTTCGCGTGGCTTCCATTCTTTCGAGTTCCATTGTCGTTGCGGTGGCCCTCCTGCTTTACCTCAAACATCGCCACATGGCCCTGCTGCACTTCGCAACATTTTTGGGCTGTGCGCTCTTCATCGGCAGTGTTTCTTTCCTGGGTGGCCTGGGCTGGCACCCTCCCTTTCTGGTGGGCTTCGCCATTGAAGCCGCGCTCCTCCCGGTGGTCGCTGGACTTTGTATCAGCCTGCCAACCTTTGTACTCTCGTTGCTGACGCTAAAGCCTCCCACCCCAGCCCGTTTGCTGCTCTGGCTACCGGCTCCGACCCTCCTGGTAGCCATGGGGATCCAGATCGCCACCTACCTGCACCAAGGGTTGACCCCCCTGAACCGGGTCACCAACCTACTCTGCACCGTGGGGTTCATCTGGTTTTTTGTGGAATGGATCGCTTGCTGCATCCTCATCGCTGTGGATTTCCGCCGAATCACCCAACCGGAGGTGCGCCTGGGCATCCTGGGCATGGCGCTCGTGATGGTGGCCTGGATCCCCTTTTGGGTGTACGAGGTGGTGAACCACAGCCTCATAACCTCGCCCTACATCTTTGCCTTGATCTGGAGCTTCCTTAGCCTTGCCCTGGCGGTGCGCCATTTCTTCCAGCCTGCACTAGAGCCTGGCGTAACCGCTGCCTCTCTGGGCCCCCTGGCGGACGGGCCCATGCTGGATCGTTTCGCCAAGGCCAGGAAATTGACCCCCCGGGAGCGGGAACTCTGCGGCCTGCTGGTGGAGGGGCTGAACCATGTAGATATCGCCGAACAGCTTTTCATCTCTGAAAAGACAGTGCGAAACCATGTGTCGAACATCTACGCCAAGGTGGGTGTCTCCAGCCGAATGGAACTGATCCATTTGATCAGGACCGCCTGATTCTTAGTTGTGGATGCCCGGCGCCTCGCGGCCGGTACTCGCCACATACTCGCCGTAGGTTCCGCCGTACAGCAGCGGGCCTTCGTGCTCGGCGCCGCCCAGCTCCAGTACCCGGTTCGCGAGGCCCCGCAGGAACTCGCGGTCATGGGACACGAACAGCATCGTCCCCTCGAACTGCGCCAGTGCTCCGATGAGCATTTCCTTCGTGGCCAGGTCGAGATGGTTGGTGGGCTCGTCCAGCACCAGGAAATTGGGCGGATTGAAGAGCATGCGCGCCATCACCAGTCGGGATTTTTCTCCGCCGGAGAGGGCTCGAATCCGCTTGTCCACATCATCCCCGGAGAACTGGAAGGCCCCCAGGAGGTTGCGCAGGACGCCCAGGCCCTCCGTCGGGAAGTCCAGCTGCATCTGGTCCAGCACCGTCAATCCGGGATCCAGCAGGTCCAGCGCCTGTTGCGAGAAGTACCCCAGCTGGAGGCTGGCGCCCAGGCGCACCGTTCCGGCATCGGGTTCCAGGGCGCCCGCCACCAACTTCAGAAGCGTGGACTTCCCGGCCCCGTTCTTGCCCATGACGCACCAGCGCTCGCCCCGCCGGATATGGAAATCGAAGTCCTGGTAGATCCTGCGATTGCCATAGGACTTGGAGATGCCCTTAAGCATGGCCACATCGTCCCCTGAGCGGCCTGGGATGCGGAAGTCCCACTTCACCGAACGCTGCTTCCGGGGCGGCTCCAGCCGCTCGATCTTGTCCAGGGCTTTCACGCGGCTTTGCACCTGGGCAGCCTTGGCGGCGTGGGCCGAGAATCGCTCGATGAAGCGCTGTTCCTTGGCCAGCTTGGCCTGCTGGCGAGCGTAGGCGGCCTCCTGATTGGCCTCCCGCTGTTCCCGTTCCTTCACATAAAAATCGTAGTTGCCGGAATAGGAGACGATGTCCCCGCCATCAATCTCCAGCACCTTGGTGACGATGCGGTTCATGAAATCCCGATCATGGCTGGTCATTAGCAATGTCGCGGGCACCGCCTTCAGGAATCCTTCCAGCCAAAGGATGGATTCGATATCCAGGTGGTTGGTGGGCTCGTCCATGAGCAGCACATCGAAATTGCCCAGGAGCACCTTGGCCATGGACACGCGCATCTTCCAGCCGCCGGACAGTGCGCCCACATCGCCATCAATCTGATCGTCCTCAAAACCAAGCCCCTGGAGGCAGGCGCGGGCCCTGGCTTCCAGCTCGTAGCCACCCAGGTGCTGGTATTCCTCCTGTACATGGCCAAAGCGCTCCAGGATCGCCTCCAGCTCGTCACCGCGCGCCGGGTCGGCCATGGCCCGTTCCAGATCCAGCAGCTCGTGGTGCAGGTCACCCAGTCGGCCGCTGCCTGCGATGGCCTCATCCAGCACAGGGCGTCCCGCCATCTCGTCCACCTCCTGGCGGAAATAGCCGAGGGTCAACTTCCTGGGGCGCGTCACCACGCCATCATCGGGCGATTCCTCGCCCATGATCATGCGAAACAGCGTGGATTTCCCAGCTCCGTTGGGGCCCACCAGCCCGACCTTCTCGCCTGGATTCAGCTGGAAATCCGCGTCAATGAACAGGATCTGCTTGCCGTACTGCTTGCTCACATTGGAAAACGAGATCATCCAGCCTTACCTTTCCGTCCGGGGACCGTGCATGAGGGCCACCACGGCCTGGTTGAGTTTCAGGCTCGTCTCGTGGCGCTCGCTGGCGCGGGTGATGTAGCGTGCGCGGATCTCGATGCCGTAGGGAGTCGAGATCATGTTGAGGCTGGGCACCGCGGTGAGTGCCTGGACCCGGTACCGGGCTGTGGCCTGGCTCCACTCCTGCTCCGCCAGCCGGGCATTGGCTTCGCTTTGCTGTTCCACCAGCTTCTGGACCCCATCCAGGATCGGATAGGGATCCTCCCCGGCGGGGATCAGTACCCTAAGCTCGTCCCACATCCATTTGCCCGAGCTGGTGAAATTGAAGAAGTGCCCCTCGATGGCGAAGCTGTTCACGAAGGCCACCCGGCGGCCCGTGGGATGACCGGCATCGGCCCAGCCTCCAGTTTCCAGCAGCACGGTGCGCAGGAGGCCGATCTCCACCACCTCGCCCCCCACCCCCCGGATTTCCACCCAGTCCCCCACTCGCAGGCCATTGCGGCCCATGAGGATGAACCAGCCGAAAAAGGCCACGATGAAATCCTTCAGGGCCACGGTGAGCCCTGCGCCCGCCAATCCAAGCACTGTGGTGGTCTGGGCCGGGAGACCGAAGCTCAGGAACAGGGCGGCCAGCAGGCAGGCGAACTGAATCGCCAGTTTCCCGGCAATCCGCAGGGTGCCAGCTCCCTTGTCCGCCTGGGAGGCCCGGTGGAACAGGCGATCCACCAGCAGGCCAAGCCCATGGCCAGCCAGCAGCAGGCCCAGCAGCCAGAGGGCTCGACCCAGCAGGCCATGCAGCGCGGCAAGGCGATAGCCTGCCACCAGGGCCCGCCAGTTGCCATAGATGTAGCCAAGCTCTTGCTGGTCCTGGACGCGCCGCCCCATGTCCGAAAGGAGCCGCTGGGACTCGCCGTACCGCTTGAGGTAGGACACCGCGTTCTCGGCCTGGTCCCGCCCCGGACCGCCCTCACTGGCGGCGGATTCCTTCACCAGATTGGCCGCCCAGAACTTCGCGGCCACGCGATCTTCCTCCTCCTGTTTGACCCGCCGGGAAATCCGTTCCCGGATCAGGCCGAGGGCTTGCTGTTTAGCCTGGGCTTCCTGCCGGGCCCCTTCTAGGCGCAGGGCCTTCCTGCCCTGGAAGGCCCATTCAGCGACCCAGGCCGCCAAGCTGCCGGACTGGAAAGCCGTCCTGCGGGGAGTGGCCGCCAGGGCCAGGGCCGAGTCACGATCGGCCGCCTCGTGGGCTTCCTTGAGGCGCCGGATGCGAGCCTGGGGATCCCCCCCCACCCGGGCGAGATCCTCCGCGGCGGCGGCCAGCTCATCCTGGTCCAGGGCCAGCTGGGCCTTGGCCACCTCCAGCTGGTCTGCCAGCGCATCCTTGCGGGCATCGCCCCGCCCGCCCAGCAAACCCGTGAGGCGCCGGATCACCTTCTGATCCGCATCAACCTCCGCCTGAACCCTGCCCTTGGCTTCAGAAAGCGCCTTGATCTCAGGCGTATCTGGCGCCTTGATGGAGGCGGCCCGTCTCAGGGCATCCGTGAAGGCGAGGTCCACCTCATGATTGGCGACGCGTTCGGCCTGCCTGGCCAGCTCCTGTTCTTCCAGGGTCAGGGCATAGGCCGCCAGGCTCCTCGCGGTGAGCAGGGGCGTCTGATCCACCAGCCGCTCGGGGCGCGTGGGGGTCCTGTGATTCTGGGCGGGCACCTCCGGGGCGCCTTCCCTGGCGGGAGCCGCAGGAGCAGGCTCCCGGGTCCAACGCCAGCCGGCCAAGGCCAGGGCCAGCAACAACAGCAGGACGGTCGCTGGGATCCAGGTGCGGTTTTTCATCATCTTCCAGGAAATCATGAATCCCGCGGAACGGGAATCCTCGCCCTAAGCAGGAAGCCCCGGAACCCCGGGGCTTCCTGCTTCAGAGGGCCTGGTTCAGCCCTTCTTGGGTGCTTCCGCGTGCTTCTTGCTGCAATCGGGGCACTCTTTGCAGGATGCGGCCTTGTTCTTCTGACAGCAGGCCATAGCACAGGCCTTCTTGGGTTCGGGCTTCTTCTCTTCGGCGGCAAAGGCCACCATGGCGAAGGAGCTGACCAGGGCAAGGGCGAGGAACTTCTTCATACAACCTCCGGGGAAGCGGGATCCCATCCCGTGGGGGAAACCATAGCTGTCATTGACTCCCGCCACAACATCAATTCGCCGCCAGATCCATTAATTCCCGAACAGGTTCTTGACCACCATGACCGCCATGGCTGGATTGGCGGCCAGGCGGCGCTTGAGGTAGTGGGTGGCGTATTTCCAGTCCACCGCGAAGGGAACATAGAGGCGCACCACTTGGCCCCGCTGGATGATCTCCTGCTGGATCTGCTGGCGCGGCACGCCCAGGAGCATCTGGAACTCGTAGGCATCCCTGGCTACACCCTGGCGGTCGAGGTGCGCCATGCACCGGCGGATCAAGGATTCCTCGTGGGTGGCAATCTGGGGGAAATGGCCGTGGTCCAGGAGTAGCTGCACATACTCGAACAGCTTCTCCTTCATCTGGGCCTTGTCCTGGAGAGCCACCTCGGCCGGTTCGCGGTAGATCCCGATGCAGATGCGCACCTTGCAGGGCTTGGCGTGGAGCTGCTTGATATCTTCCGCGGTTCGGAACAGCCGGCTTTGCAGCACGATCCCGAGGTTGTCGAACTCGTTGCGGATGGCCTTGAAGATGCGCAGGGTTACATCCGTGAAATGGCGATCTTCCATGTCCAGCGTGATGTCCATGCCGTGCAGGGAGGCCGCGGCCACGATCCGGCGGATGTTGTCTTGGCAATAGGCCTCGCTGTCATTGATGCCCAGCTGAGTGGGCTTGAGGCTGATGCTCGCGAAGGGCCTGTCCTTCAGAGCCTCGATCATGCGGAAGTACACCTGGACGGTTGCCTCCACATCATCGCGCTTGAACATCTCCTCCCCAAGCAGATCCACGGTGGCAGACAGACCGCCCCTGGCATGCAGCTCATCGGCCTTGGCAACGCCGCTGGCGATGCCCTTCCCTGCGATATAGGGCGCCGCGAAGGCCCGAACCAGCGCATTGGGCA
>JBBIHT010000114.1:0-6681 GCA_037446845.1 Geothrix sp.
GTCATCACCGCTCCCCGCGGTGCTCACCTGCATTGCAAGGGCTGGGTGCAGGAGGCGGCCCTGCGCATGCTCATGAACAACCTGGACCCGGAGGTGGCCGAGCGCCCCGAGGATCTGGTGGTCTACGGCGGCCTGGGCAAGGCCGCGCGGAACTGGGATAGCTTCTACGCCCTCGTCCACGAACTGAAGCACCTGGCGGACGATGAAACGCTCCTGGTACAGAGTGGCAAGCCCGTGGGCGTGGTGAAGACGCACCCGGAGGCCCCCCGGGTGCTCATCGCCAACTCCAACCTGGTGCCGAAGTGGGCCACCTGGGAGCATTTCCGGGACCTCGACCAGAAGGGTTTGATGATGTACGGCCAGATGACCGCAGGCAGCTGGATCTACATCGGCAGCCAGGGCATCGTGCAGGGCACCTACGAGACCTTCGCCGAGGCGGGCCGGCAGCATTTCAACGGGACGCTCGCTGGCACCTGGACCCTCACCGCTGGCCTCGGCGGCATGGGCGGCGCCCAGCCCCTGGCCGTCACCATGAATGGCGGTGTCTGCCTTGCCATCGAGGTGGATCAGACGCGCATCCAGAAGCGCATTGATACCCGCTACCTGGACGAGTGGACCGACAACCTGGACACAGCCATGGCCCTGGTGCGCCAGTATGTGGACGCCAAAGAGGCCCGCAGCATCGGTCTCCTGGGCAATGCCGCCGAACTCCTCCCCGAACTGCTGAAGCGTGGCTTCCAGCCGGACCTGGTGACAGACCAGACCAGCGCCCACGACGAGTACAACGGCTACATTCCCGCGGGCCTGTCCCTTGCCCAGGCAGCCTCGTTGCGCCAGGAGCAGCCCGAGGCCTATGTCAAGCAGGCCCTGGCCTCCATGCGCACCCATGTGGAGGCCATGGTGGAGTTCCAGCGCCGGGGCGCCGTCACCTTCGACTACGGCAACAACATCCGCGCCCAGGCCAAGCGCGCCGGCTTCGAACAGGCCTTCGCCTTCCCCGGCTTTGTGCCCGCCTTCATCCGCCCCCTGTTCTGCAAGGGCATCGGCCCTTTCCGCTGGGCGGCGCTATCGGGAGATCCCCAGGATATTGCCGTCACGGACGCCGCCATGATGGAACTCTTCCCAGACAACACGGGGATGATCCGCTGGATCAAGGCCGCCCAGGAGAAGATCGCTTTCCAGGGGCTGCCCGCTCGCATCTGCTGGATTGGTGCGGGAGAACGCCACCTGGCGGGACTGAAGTTCAATGAGCTGGTGCGCACCGGCCAGGTGAAGGCCCCCATCGTCATCGGCCGCGACCACCTGGACGCTGGCAGCGTGGCAAGCCCCAACCGCGAAACCGAAGCCATGAAGGATGGCAGCGATGCGGTGAGCGATTGGCCATTCCTCAATGCCATGACCAGCGTCGCGGGGGGGGCCTCCTGGGTGAGCATTCATCACGGCGGTGGGGTGGGCATGGGCTACAGCCAGCACGCCGGCGTGGTCATCGTCGCGGATGGCACCGAGCGGGCCGATCGTGCCATCGCCCGGGTCCTCTGGAACGATCCCGCCATGGGCGTTTTCCGTCATGCGGATGCCGGCTACGAATCCGCCCGGGAACACGCGGAACACATCGGCCTGCACATACCCATGAAGGGCTGAGCCCCCGCCGCCAGGCCACCGGGCAGACCCCTGAACGCCTTTCCGCGCTTCCTGGCCTCCCGGGTGCCTGGGCGGTGATCTTTTCCCGTACGATTGTTTGCCACGATGCCCCGAGGTGACCCATGTCCCGCCCCTGCCCATGCGCTTCCAGAAAGCCCTATGACCGCTGCTGCGGTCCCTTCCATGCCCATGCCGCCTGGCCGGAAACCGCCGAGCAGCTGATGCGCTCCCGCTACTCGGCCTATGCCCTGGGCAAGGTGGACTACCTCATCGCCACGCGTGCCGAAGCCAGACGCGGCGAGGAGAACCGAGAGGAACTGGCATCGTACTGCAAAACGGTCAGCTGTGTGGGCTTGAAGATCGTCGGCAGGGAGCACGGGGGCCCGGGCGACGAGACGGGCGTGGTCACCTTCCATGCCAGCCTCCAGGCCCAGGGTCGCCGGAGCCTTCACATCGAGACCAGCTCCTTCGCCAGGGAGAACGGACACTGGGTGTATGTGGATGGCGTCGTGAAGGGGTAGATTGTCCCCAGCCGGAGGGCCGATCCCCATGCCCGACTTCAACGCCTTCGTCACCCAGCGCATTGATTTCGCGCCAGGCCTCATGGTGTTGCAGGTGGCCCCGGATGGCTGGGCTCTCCCCGCCTTCAAACCGGGGCAGTTCTCGGTGCTGGGGCTCAACGCCTCGACGGCCCGCTGTGCGGAGGCCGAACCGGAGGATCTCCCTCCCGCAAAGGATGCCTTCATCCGGCGTGCCTATTCCATCGCATCCTCCTCCATGGAACGGGAATACCTGGAGTTCTATATCGCCCTGGTGAGAAGCGGTTCACTCACGCCGCGCCTGTTTTCCCTCCAGGCGGGGGACCGCCTGTGGCTGTCGCCGAAAGCCACAGGGCTTTTCACCCTGGAACAGGTGCCCGAGGACCAGAACCTGGTCTTCATCAGCACCGGCACCGGACTGGCCCCCTACATGAGCATGATCCACACCCACCTCGATCCGGGCCACCCGCGCAGGATCGCCATCATCCAGGGGGCCCGAAACTCAGGTGATCTGGGCTACCGCACCGAGCTGTTCCATCTCCAGCATCTCGCCCCGACCTTCAGTTATCTCCCCGTCATCACCCGGCCCGCCGCCGAGCTGGTCCCCTGGAAGGGCCACACAGGGCGGCTTCAAACCTTCTGGCAGCGTCACGAACTGGACAAGGTCTGGGGATTCGCGCCGCATCCTTCCCATACGCATCTCTTCCTGTGCGGGAATCCCGGGATGATCGAGGCCATGAAGCCACTGCTCGCCGCGGAAGGGTTCAGCCTGCACTCCAGGCAGGAGCCTGGCCAGGTGCATGTGGAGGAGTACTGGTGAAAGGCGTCCGCCGGCTCACTCAGTGCAGCCCCGGATCCTTTTCCCCCGCCGGAATGGGGATCTTCAACCGGTTTCCCTCAGGCGGCAACGGGCAGGTGGCGAACATGGTGAAGGCACAGGGCGGGTTGACGGCCCGGTTGAAATCGAGGATGACCTTCCCCTCCCTGGGCATGTCCGCATAGAGGAAACGGCCAGCCGCATAGCTTCCATGGGCGCTGGTGGCGTCACTGAAGATCACGAACAGCTCGGGGCTCCCTGGGTCCTCGATCATGGGCTCCAGCACCACCTCCTGGCCGGCGACCCTGAATTTCAGCAGGCCGGGGGCGGTCATCGGTTCCATGGTGCCCAGCACCGTGGGCACTGCCCTGGTTTGGGGCACGGCATAGGGAACGAAGCGCGCCACCACCTGCCAGGCGCGATTCACGGGGTAGCGCGGGACACCTTTAAAGCCCCTGCGGGCTGGACTTCCGGAATCCTTGATGCGCACTCCCAGGCGGGCTCCGCGCCGGATCACATGGAAGCGAACCCGTCCCGCCGAAAGCAGATCCGGGCTCCCATCCATATCCGACTTCAGCAAGGATTCCGTGGCGGGTTTTCCGTTCAGAAGCAGTCCCGAGTCCGGGAGGGGATGGAAGCGTACCGTAGTGCCCTCAACCAGGAATCGGCCCGCCTGGGCCGGAGCCGCCCATCCAGGCAGCAGCACCGTGGAGCCAGGCGCAGAGCCCAGGGTGTTCTCTCCCGGCTTCAACCAGTCCAAGCCGATGAGGGTGAGCCAGCCGTCTTCCGCCGCCAGGCGGGCGATCCGCTGCCGGTGCCAGGCCTCCAGGGAGGCCCGGTAGGTCTCCGTGGCAGGCAGGAGCCCGCAGAGGGCGAGAAGCGGGGCGATCACCCGGGCGCGTTTCATGGAGACCAATGTATCAGCGAGGGCCGAGGCTGCTCGCGCCTGGGTCGCACCCCCGCCCTGACCTGCACTACGATGGGGCATCCACCTCACAAACCGGGAGCCCCCATGCGTTCAGCCGCACTCCTTTCCCTTGCCCTGTTGACCTTGCCGATGGGCGCGGCCGGAATGCCCCGACGCCCGGTGCACACCTACTCCATCGTGGCGCGGGACGAGGCCACGGGCGATCTGGGGGTAGCCGTGCAGAGCCACTGGTTCTCGGTGGGCGCCTCCGTGCCCTGGGCCGAGGCGGGCGTGGGGGCCGTAGCCACCCAGAGCTTCACGGACCCCAGCTACGGCGACCTGGGCCTGGCCCTCATGAAGGCCGGCAAATCCGCTCCGGAGGCCCTGAAGGCCCTGCTGGCTGCGGATCCTGATCGGGAGGTGCGCCAGGTGGCCATGGTGGACGCCCAGGGACGCGCCGCGGCCCACACGGGGGCCAAGTGCATCCAGGCCGCCGGGCATGAGGTTGGAGAGGGCTTCACAGTGGAGGCCAACCTCATGGACCAGGCCACGGTGTGGCCCGCCATGGCCAGAGCGTTCCGCGGTGCCAAGGGCGAGCTCGCGGATCGCCTGCTCGCGGCCCTGCGGGCGGCCCAGGGAGAAGGTGGCGATATCCGGGGCCAGCAGAGCGCCGCCATCCTCATCGTGAAAGGCAGGGCCTCCGGGCAGCCCTGGAATGACCGCCTCTACGATCTTCGGGTGGAGGATAGTCCTGATCCCCTGGAGGAGCTGGGCCGACTCCTCCGGCTCCGCCGGGCGTACCGCCTCATGGACGAAGGTGATGGTTTTGTCACCGCCGGCAAGTGGGCCGAGGCCAGGAAGGCCTACGCCGAGGCCTCCAGGCTGGCCCCAGGCATCTGGGAGATGCCCTTCTGGCAGGCCGTGGCCCTGGCCTCGGGAGGCCAGGTGCAGGAGTCCCTGCCGATTTTCAAGCAGGTGTTTGCCGCCGAACCCTTCTGGAGGCGCCTGGTGCCGCGCCTCGCCGAGGTGGACCAGCTTCCCAGGAACGCGGCCCTGCTCAAGGCCATCCAAGCACAGTAGGGCCAGGCACTCCGCTCGGCGCAGTTCACATCCCCAGGGGATCGTAGGGAAGCTCCATGGCTCCCTGCCAGGCTCCGAACAGGCGCGTTCGGGGCCAATCCTCCGCGTTGGGCCGTAGCCGGCGCAGGCGGCGGGAGAGGAACCAGACAGTGCCATCCTTCATGCGCAGTTCGTCGTAGGGAGCGAGGCGAACCCGGGCCATGTCCTCCGGGGCGATGGCACCGGGAAAAACCGTAAAGGCCCAGCGGCCCGTGACCAGGCCTTGGGCCCAGGCGCGGCTTTCGAGAAGGGCCGGATCCGTGCTCAGCTCCAGGCCTGCCATGCCCGCCCTGCCATGCGTGAATCCGTCGAACCGCCTGAGGCTGGAGCCGCGTCGTTGGAAGGGCCCCGTCCCTGGAACCCGCCACTGGCCCAGCTCGGCCAACAACCCCATCGGCCTGGCCGGGAACCACAGTTCCACCGTGGCTGGCTCCGGGAGTCGAAGCTCCCCGCCCCGGCGTGCCACCGCCGGGCCAATGGCCTCGGCCAACCGGGCACCGTCCAACTGGCCGCCCCCCTGAAGCCGCCACCCCCCGCGGACCTTCAACCGCCAGCGGCGGCCATGGCGAGTCACCGAAAGATCCGACAGCAGTTGTCCAACCCGTTCCCCGCCAGGCCCCGTTTCCAGGAGGGCCAGGTCCGCCTGGTTCGCGAGAAACGCCTGCACCTTGTCCCCCGCGGGCAGGAGGGCCTCCAGCACCGCGCCCTCCTGGCCGAATTCCGGCGCGGCGGCAACGAACAGCGGCTGTTCGGAGGCCAGCGGAATCGGCACCAGGGTGTCCTGGTACTTCAGGTAGCCCAGGAGCCCAGCCAGCAGGACCAGCCCTCCGAGCGTCCAAAGGTGCCTTGGTTTCACGACGATCTCCTCAGGCCCCGCGCAGCAGATGGGCCAATGGCTCCAGGCGGTGCAGGGCCTCCTCAATGTGCGTCTCTGCCAGGTCGCGGTGGGCAATGAAGCGGAGGGCGGAACCCACCGGCAGCGCACGGACGCCGGCGCCCTCCAGGGCGTTCAGGGCCCCGGGTGCATCGGGCACAGGCACCAGGAGTATGTTGGTTTCGGGCGTAGGGGCCGCGACTCCGAATGCCCTCAAGCCATCCGCCAGCCGTCGGATCTTGGCGTGGTCTTCCTGGATGCGTGGCACATAGTCGAGGGCCACCAGGCCCGCCGCCGCCACGACGCCCCCCTGGCGGACGCCGCCGCCCAGCATCTTCCTCAGGCGCCGGGCTTCGGCCATGGCGGGCTTTGAACCGCAGATCAGCGACCCCATGGGGGCGCCCAGGCCCTTGCTCAGACAGACCTGCACCGTATCCACCCCTGCGGCGAACGCCGAGGGCGGCACCGCTGCTGCGGTGGCGGCATGCCAGATGCGCGCGCCATCCAGGTGCACGGCGAGCCCGGCCTGCTTGGCGGCAGCGACCAGGGCCTGGTGCTCCGCCGGGGGCGTGACCGTGCCTCCCGCGAAGTTGTGGGTGTTCTCGAGGCAAAGCAGCCTGGTCCGCAGGGTGTAGTAGGGCCCTGGCGATCCCGCGGCCCTGGCCACCTGGACAGGACTGGGACGCCCCGGCCCGCCTTCCCAGGGCAACGCTTCGGGCATGCCCCCCGCCAACCAGGCCCCCGTGCCCAGTTCCGAACCGAGCACATGGGCCTGGGCAGGGGC
>JBBIHT010000115.1:0-6672 GCA_037446845.1 Geothrix sp.
CTTCGGATTTTCCACCCGGGAACTCCCAGAGGCCCGGCAACACCGGGTTGAGAGGATCGCGCCGCTGGAGGAACCAGCGGTCTCCGCGCCGGAGCAGGGCCAGGGCCACCTCGGTCACTGGCCCTCCCCGGCCAGGCCTTCGGCATCCGCGAACTGGGCCAGCCGGTCCGCATAGTGCCTGCGCAGCGTCTCGACCCACACCAGCTTCAGCCGCCCGTAGGCCGGCCGCAGGTCCGAGGCGACCCAGTCCCGCAGCTCGGCCACCGAAGCGCATTGGTCGAGGCTGCGCCGCAGCGCGTCGCGCAGGGCTTCGTCCACCTGCTGCAGTTGCGCCACGGGCGCGTAGCTGATGCGGTGCGCCGGACTCACCCCGAGCTCCCGGATCCGCGCCCGGTGCAGGGCCGTGCCGTAGCCCTTGTGCTGGCCGAATCCGTACCCGGGATACCGTTCCTCCAGGGAGACCATCAGCGCGTCCCGGTGCGCCTTGGCCAGGATGCTCGCCGCGCCGATGGCGCAGCTGAGGGCGTCCCCGTCCACCACCAGGCGCTCGATCAGGCCGGTGCGGGGTGGGCGATTCCCATCCACGAACAAGAGCCGGGGCCGAACCGCCAGCCTGGACACTGACTCGCGCATGGCGATGAGGGTGGCTTCCAGGATGTTCTCCCGGTCAATGGCCATGGCATCCACCTCCGCGATGGCCCAGCCAGGCAGGATCAGCTTCAACTCAGCGGCCAGCCCATCCCGGTGCTCAGGGTTCAGCTGTTTGCTGTCCCGGACACCGCGCAACACCAGGCCCCAACGCTCGACCGTCGCCGGGTCGAGCACCGCGCAGGCGGCCACCACTGGCCCGGCCCAGGCGCCGCGCCCTGCCTCGTCCACGCCGCCCCAGGAGATGCCCGGCGGCACATTGCCCAGGTCCCACTCCAGCGGGCTGGTCCTGGAAACTAGCATTTAAGGGATTCCCAGGCGATGAGCCAGGTATCCATCCCGCCCCGGAAATGGCTCCTGTGCGCCCCCGGCTGGTAGATGGCGCGGATGGGGATGTGGGCCCAGCGCAGTTTCCAGTTCGAGGCCTTCATGGCGATCTCCATCTCGATGGCGAAGCCCCGGGCCCGCAGATCCAGGCGCTCGAGCACCTTCTTGCGGATCATACGGAAGCCACTTTGGCTGTCCTCCCAGTGCACTCCCGCGATGCGCCCCAGCGTCCAACTGCCCAGGGCGTTGGTGCGCCAGCGTTTGGGCGGAATCCGGGCCCGGTCCAGGTACCGGGAACCCACCAGGAAATCGGCCTCGGGGTGCCCCGCCAGGTAGTCCAGGAACCCCTGCAGATCCTTGGGATCATGCTGGCCGTCCGCGTCCAGGAACAAATAGAAATCGAAGGAGTCACCCCGGACCTGCTCAATGCCTGCCCGGAGGGCCTGTCCCTTGCCGCCCCCCTGCCCAGGTTCCAGGCGCAGGACTTCGGCACCCTGCGCAGCGGCCAAGGCGCCGGTGCCATCCGAGGAGCCGTCATCAACCACCAGGATCCGGTGCAGGCCGAAGGGCGCCAGGGCGGCCAGTACCGCTCCGATGGCCTCCGCTTCGTCATGGGCAGCGAGAATCGCGGCGATTCTCACGGCTTGGCCGCTGCCTGAGCCCCGGGGCGGGCTTCCCCTTGCGGAAAAGCCTGGCCATAGGTCTTGGTGAAGGTCCTGCGTTGCGACGGCGTGGCCCTGGCATCGGGGAAGATGCGAAAGCGGCGCGCTGGACTTTCCTCAATGGGGAGGGTGACCTGGAAGATTCGTCCCCGTTCCGCTGCCAGTACCTCCGCCTGGGCGCCGGGTCCGGGCTCGGCCAGGTGGCGCTCCACCTCGTGGGAAGTGGAAGTCCGCCAGCCATCCACCGCCAGAATCTCCATACCGAAGCCCAGGCCTACCCGGGCGGCGGGACTGCCTGGGAGCACATTCTGGATGGTGGGGGCCGGGGCGGAAAAAGTGAGGCCGGTCCAGGACCGGGCGCGCCGCTGGGCCGCCGGATCCTCTGCCTGCTCCGGGGGCAGGTCCTCCCAGGGGGCCTTGGCTTCCAGCACCAGGCCGAAGGCCCGGGTCAGCATCGAGGCGTCAAGTTCTGTTCGCCCCGAGATGTAGGCCCCCCAGAACGACCGGGCGGACTTCCCTGAAAGGGCTTCGAAAGCCTTGCGCACCTGTTCGTCCGTGACGCCCTGCTCGCCCCGATCCCGCCAGAGCGAGCCGAACAGCTCCGGCAGGCCGGCCTTGCCGCCGCTGCCCTTGAGCAGGGTGGCATCCATGAGCCAGGCCACCATGGCCCCCTTGTCGTAATAGCTCACGGAGCTATTGGGGCTGAACTCGTGCTGCTTGTAGTAGCGGATCCAGGCGTCCCAGCTGGCTTCTTCCAGGCTCTGCTCGTGGCGCCCGGGCCTCTGCATCTGCTCGGTCCAGCAGCGGGCCAGTTCCTGGGCCGAATAGCTCCAGGGAATGACACCGGCCCGGAGGGCGACCAGATGCTCCATGTACGAGGTCAGCCCCTCGTGGAACCAAAGCATTTTGGTGGGGTTCTCGCGGCTGTAGTCGAAGGGCCCCAGGGCGGGGTCGTGGAGGCGTTTTACATTCCAGGCATGGAAGAACTCGTGGGCCATGAGGCGGTACAGGAACCAGTAGCCCTCGGGCCTGGCAAAGGCGTGCGCATCGGCGAGCAGGCTGGTGCAATCCCGGTGTTCCAACCCGCCCCGCAGCCCCGGCGCCAGGGTAACCAGGAACACATAGCGCTCGAAGGGAAAGCCGCCGAAGATGGCCCCTGCCGCTTTGACGATGGCCTGGGTGGCCTTGGCGATGCGCGTTTCATCCCCGTTATGGGTGCCCGTGAAGGCCAGCTCGAAGGCGGTCCCGCCACTTCGAAAACTGTGGCGCCGGAAGGTCCCCAGCTCGAAGGGCGAGTCCACCAGGGTGTCGAAGTCCTTGGCCAGAAAGGCCCCCCGCTGTTCGGGCAGGGCGGAGGCCACGGCCCAGGCTCCGGGAAACCCCTCGAACCGCACTTCAACCGGTCGCTGGAGCTGACCCTCCAGGTACAAAAAGGTGGCCGCGGGAATGATCTGGGCATGGCCCGCATCCACATGGTTGGTGCGAACCGTCAGATCATTGCCATAGACCCGGTAGCACAGGGTGAGCCCCCCCGGGCTGGGCGGCAGTGTCCAGCGCTGCTTGTCCAGCTTCTCCAGGGGCTGGTCGCCGGTGGCGGTGATTACCCGCACCCGATCCACGAAGCGGGCGTAGTCCCGCACCAGGTAGGAGCCCGGCGTCCAGGCCGCCATGGCCGCCACCGCCCCGCCCGCCACGGCTTCTCCCGGGAGTGCCAGCTCCACCTCGAACAGGTGTTGGCCCAGGTCCAGCGGCCGCAAGATGACGCGAAGGGGTTGCAGATCCGGTTTCATCGCGGGGACCTCAGGGGTTTGACGGGTACCTGAACCAACCCGTCCTCAGCCCATGATGCCGTGAAGCCAGCGGCGGGTGACCCATTGGGCTTCCGCATCGGTGATTTCGTAGGAACGGTCCCGCAGGCGCTCCTCCATGAGCGAACCCACCAGGGAAGTGAACAGCAACACTTCCTTCCGCGCCTGTTCCAGGGTGACACCGAACACATGGCAGCTGAAGCGTCCCAGTGGACTCAAGCCCCGCTCCACCAGGGGCATGAGATCCCGGAAACTGGAATCCGGCGATGGCACGGCGATGGAGCGGAGGATGAATCCCGTGAATTCGGGACTTTCCATCAGCAGGCCCAGGTAGGACCGGGTCAGCTTGAGACAGGCGGCCTCCACCGCCTTGGCCCCCTGGATCGGGGCCTGGAGAAAGGGCTCCACCATGGCCTGGATGCGCGTCGCCATGGCGGCCAGGGAAACCAGGCAAAGCTGACGGAACAGCCCATCCTTGCTGCCGAAATGATAGTACAGGGTGGGTTTGGAAACCCCTGCCTCCTCCGCCACTTCCTTTACCTGGACCCCATCGTAGCCCTTGGCCGCGAAGTGGGACAGGGCGGAAAGCAGCAGCTTGGCCTTGAGGTCACCCTTGTCGGCGAGGGCCAGCAGCCCAGCCTGGAAGCCCCCCTGGGCCGAGACGCCCAGGGCTTCGGGGCCGAACACCGGCACCATCTCCTTCAGACCATGGTCGTGCATCGTGGACATGAGAAACCTCGGAATGGGCTTTCAGCATGGCACGAACGCTCCTACTGGGGGTCAAGGGACGGCGAGGGGCACAGACCACCCGCTACTGGTCACGCCCTCCTGCTCCCCGAGATTGCCCATGGATGTCCCCTCAAACTGTTCAGCCCCAGGGCCGCCGCGAGGATTCCTCCGCCCAGGGCGAGCCTCGGCCAGTCCACCACCTCGCGAAACACCAGGGCCGAGGCCAGAATGGCCAAGGGGATTTTCACATTGTTGAAGATGGCCAGAGTTCCGATGCTCACCCGGCGGCACCGGCGTTGAAAAGGAAGAAGCCCAGGCCCGAGGCCACCAGGCCCAGGTACGCCAGCACAGTGCCCTGGCGCAGGGACAGGGCCGCGACCTGCCGCCAGTGGAAGGTGGGGACCACCATGCCCAGTGCCACCGCCAGGGCTCCCAGGTACAGCCAGCCCATCACGGCGCGATCCGTTTTGCCGGAGGCCGGCGCGGCTCGGCGATAGAGCACCTGGCCCAGGGCGAAGCAGAGGTTGGCCGCCTGCATCAGCAGGAAGCCCCGTCCCAGGCCGCCCCGGCCGAGCCCGGACCAGATGCAGACGCCCGTTCCCAGGGTGGCCAGACCCGCAGCGAACGCCACCTGCCAGGACCAGCGCCGCTCCAGGAGGTCGTCCACCAGGGTGACCCACAGGGGCGTGAAGATGGTGAACAGGGCCACCTCGGAGGACTTCAACCAGCGAAAGGACGCGATGTAGAACAGGTACATCAGGCCGAACTGCAGGGCACCAATCCCCAGGAAGACCAGCACCTGCCTCGCCGTGAGCCCTTTCGCCTCCAGGAAGGGCAGGAACAGTAGGGTCGACAGCAGCGTACGCACCACCGTCACGAGGGGCGCGCCCAGGCCCCCCACCTGGGCCGTGAGCCCGAACGACAGGGCCCACAGGAACGAGACCGCGATCAGGTAGGGCATGGGACTCCAGGTTCAGGAAACCTCAGTCGAGGCTTCGACCCAGCTGCAGGAACAGATCCCGCCAGGCCTTCGGAAGGGCCTCGGCGTCCCGGGCGATGGTTGCCTTGTCACCGCGCACGAAGGGCCCCGTGCGCCCGGCCAGGCCCCGGGCCTCCACCTGCTGGAGGGTGGCCTCGGCCAGTGGCCACAGCCCGCGCCCCGGCAGGACGATGCCCTTCGCCCGGAGGAGTTGTTCAGCGCCGAGCCACAAGGAGGCGGCATGACCCGAGCTGAGCACGGCGGCGGCGTGGTAAAGCGGCTTCAAATCAGCCGCGTGGCCGAAGGGTGCGAAACCCAGCTCACAGAAGGCCTGCCGCAGGAAATCCGGCACTGACCCGGTCAAGGCCAGGGGCGTACCGGACCAGTCCCTCGCCTCGCCATCAAAGGAAGTGAGGGGATGAGTCGAGGGCACCCCGGGGAGGTCCAGGCTGCCGGACAGGTGCGCACAGCGGCCCGGGAAGGCCGCCGCCATCCCTGCCAGGAACTGATCGGGAACGGCCAGCAGAACGAAGCCCTGGGGGCGCTGCTGGTGATCCAGCAAGGCCACACGCCCCTCCCAGGCCGCCGCCAGCGCGCGGCCCGCGCGCCCTCTGCCCAGGATGGAGAACCGGATGGCCATGGACCCAGTGTGGCCCACTTTGTCCTTGCCTACACTGTCCCCATGTCCCATCCGAATCCAGTCTCGTGGCCCCTGCCCCCTGGGCTGCCCTGGCCCCAGTTCCTGCGCCTGTTGCGGCGACCCGATCCACCCAGGGGCTGGCTGGAGATGGCTGCGGAACTGCCTGAACTGGCAAAACGCCCCCTGCTGCTCCGCTGGATCGCGCAGCATCCCAAGGCCCCGGCCCACCTGCGGGCCCGCCTGCTGCCGCGCCTCCCGTGGCGCGCCCTGGCGGCCATCGCCGCGGATGCCTCGGCCCACCCCCAGGCCCGGCAACAGGCCACGGAGAAACTGCGGCACCTCTGGGCGGCCCTGACCCAGGGCGAGCGGAGCAGCCTTGCCCTCCATGCTCCGCCCACGCTCTGGCCCCTGGTGTGGAAATCACCCCACGCCAGGATCCTGGCCAGCCTCCTCAACAACCCGAAGCTGGGCCTGGATGCCCTCATTGCCCTGATCCAGCCCCCGTTGCGGCCCGCCCAACTGGAGGCCTTGGCGGGCTCCCGCTGGGTGGAGGCCACTCCCATCGCCGAGCAGGTGCTCCAGGCCCTGGACCAGAGCCTGGACCTGCCGGACTCGGGGCTGGTCCTGGGCCACGGGGCCCCCTGGATCAGGGCCCTGGACGCCGAGGGGCGCATCCTGGTCGCCAGCCGCATCGCAACGCCCACCCTGCGGCGCATGGTGCATCCGCGCCGGGAGGAGTAGGTCAGGCGCGCTTCAGGACCTCAGCCACACACCGCTCGATGCCCACGAAGACATCGCTGAGCCGGGCGTCATCAAACATGTAGGCAGGCGTGGTAATGAGCTGGCTGGCCTCGTCCACGACGATTTCGCGGGCATTGG
>JBBIHT010000116.1:0-6592 GCA_037446845.1 Geothrix sp.
CCATCCTGGAATGGTTCACCGGAATTCCAAACCTCCAGGAACACACCGCCATCCTGAACCCGGGCCCGGAGAACCAGATCACCCCCGGGGACACTGGGAGCGATGCCGTGCTTGATGGCGTTTTCCGCCAGGGGTTGCAGGAGGAGCGGGGGCACCTCGATGGAATCCAGCTCCTCATCCCATTCCCAGACCACCCGCAGCCGCTGCTCCAGGCGGATGGCCTCCAGCGCCAGAAAATCCGCGATAATTTTCCGCTCCTCCCCCAGGGGCAGGCGCATGTACTCCGAGGCCCGCATGATGCGGCGGAGCAGGTCGGATAAATGCCGGATGGCCCGCTCCGCGGCCTTGGGGTTCTTGTAGACCAGCTCCGCCAAGCCGTTGAGCGCGTTGAAAAGCACATGAGGGTGGATCTGGCTCTGGAGCAGGCGGTTCTTGGCCACCTGGGCCTCCGCCTCGGAAGCCTCGCGGAGCTCCTCCGATTGAGCCCGTGCCGCGACTAACCCACCGACGAGCATCATGGTCGGTCCCACCAATGAAACATAGATTTGGATAAGTCTGCCTGGGTTGACCCTGACATTCCCGTGGCCAAGAAGCCACGAGTCGAAGTAAGGGAGGAATGCAGACAGTGGTTCGCAGACGAGAATCGAGAGCCCGAAGCCCAGGATGAAGTTCCATGGCGAGCGGAGTCGGCGGGGGAGGATCCATGGAAGGGGCGCCAGTACGGCGAATGCGCCGATATGGCTAAGGGGTGTGGAGAAGGTTGTCGCCCAGATCCAAGGTGACCCGAGGCGATGGAATCCCCATTGTTCGTGCAAGAGTGCCAGGAGCCACAGTGCATAACAGGCACCAAGGACGCGCCAGTATTTGGTAGCTGGGAACCAGGTCGCCCATGACTTGTTCGATTCCGGGGCCATTTCGCCCCTGGTTTCAATGAGGCCATATTGGTTATTGCGTAAGCGTGAGGAGTGAGCTGAGGGAGATGGGTCGCTGTTCACGGGCGCCCCTCAATCCCTGGGCTTCCTGGGCCTGGTTCACGGACTCGTTGGCGTTGCTGGATCGCTGGATGGATTCTTTGCGGAACGACAGGGTGATGTTCATGGGGACTCCCAGGTAGCGCCGCGGGGCGCGTCCCTGGTTTTGAGGCCTGCGGACGGGATTGCCAAGTCCTTTCCATGAACGGTATCTAAACACGACTTGAACCGTTGGCCCCCGGTCTTGCCACCGCTCGGAGCCTGAGGGCTCCAGAAGGGTGGCTCCCTGCGTGAACATCGAAGAAACTGCCCTGTATGCCCGAGCCGACCCCCTGCCAAACCGCTGATTTTTTCGCCCTGCGCACGCCCGGATTGCCGGTGGACGCGCTGCTTGGTGGCGCCAATCCAGGGTCTGGCGGCGCGGGCGAAGAGGGCCCCAGGCCGCTGGTGCGCGCGGACCAGACAGCTTCGCGCCAGCGCCTCAAGGGCCTGATACGCCAAGGGGCAGTTCGCGAAGCGGTGGCTCTGGCCTCCCCAGACCTGGCGGCCAGGGTCGGTCCCTGGCTGGCAGGATCCCTGAAGCCCGGCGCTGCCGCCCAGGTGGAACGGGGCCTCTGGAAATACCTCAGCCGCCTGAGCCATCGCTCGACGCCCTTCGGCCTCTTTGCCGGTGTATCCCTGGGGGTGTGGGCAGGGGCCAGCCATTTGACCGTGGAGCCCTGGCGAGGCTGCCGCAAAGCTTTGCGCCTGGACTGGGGAGCCCTGGAGGCCCTGGTGAACAGGCTGGAACAAGCGCCGGAGGGGCGGGCTTCGCAGGCCTACCGGCCCAACTCCAGCCTGTATGGGCGAGGTGGCTGGTACCGGTTCCTCGAGGGGAGGGAACCGGCCCAGGGCAAGGGCCGGACCTATCACCTGGAGGCGGTGCAGGCCACCCCGCACTTGGATTTCGTGCTACAGGAGGCGCAGGGGGGCGCGGCCTTGCAGGACCTGGTGGCGCGGCTGGCCCAGCGCATGGGCGTGGGGGCGACGGAGGCGGAGGCCTTCCTGGAACAGGTCATCCAGGGCCAGGTGCTATGCGGAGACCTGCAGCCTGCCCTCACCTGCGCCGATCCCATCGCCTGGCTCATTGCCGCCCTCCAGAGGTATCCCGCTAGCGCCCTCAGGGCTGAGCCGCTGCGCTTATTGGATCGGGCCTTCAAGGCGATCCAAGACGCTCCCCTCGGTGCTCATCCCGAGGGCTATGGGGACCTGGCGACACCGCTGGCGGGCCTGGGCTTGCCTCCAGACACCCGGGACATCCTCCAGGTGGATCTCTTCCGCCCCGCCCCCGGCCTTGCCTTGTCGTCCGGCGTCCGTGCGGCCCTCGCCGCGGGGGCGGATCTCCTGCGCAAGTTGACCTGGCCGCTGCCTGAAGGCCCCCTGGACCGCTTCCGGGGGGCGTTCCTGGAACGGTACGGCACCAGGTGGGTGCCGCTGCTGGAAGTGCTGGATGAGGAAAGCGGGCTCGGATTCGATGGGGGTGTGCCCATGGATTCACCCCTGCTGGAAGGACTGCCCTTTCCCACCCCGATGCCCGCCCGCCCTTTCACCGGCCGGGATCGGAAGCTTCTGGATCGGCTGGCTGCCCTGCAGGGCTCCCTGGCCTGGGAATTGACCGACGGCGATGTGGAGGCCCTCGCCAATCCCGATCCCCAGCCCTTCCCCAGGTCCTTCGCCGCCCTGACCAGCCTCGGGGCCTCCGACCTCGGGGCCCTGGACCGGGGCGAGTTCCGGTTCTGGATGGAACAGTACTCCGGGCCCACCGCTGCCCGGTGGCTGGGGCGCTTCGCCTCGGGTGAGCCTGAGCTGACAGAGGCCCTGGTGCGGCATCTCCAGAAGGAGGAGGCGGAGCGCCCGGAGGCGGTGTTCGCGGAGGTGGTGCATGTGCCCGAGGGCCGCATGGGCAATGTGCTGGCCCGGCCCGCCCTGCGAGCGTACGAAATCCCCTTCCTGGCCACGGCGGGCGTGGCCGAGGACAGGACCATCCTCCCGGGCGATCTCCTGGTGACGGTGCAGGGCGGGCGCGTGCTGCTGACTTCCCGGCGCCTGGGGAGGCAGGTGGTGCCTCGGTTGTCCTCCGCGCACCATTACGCCCGGGGACCGGTGGTCTACCGCTTCCTGGCGAGCCTGCAGGACCAGGACGGACATGCCGGTGGCTGGTCCTGGGGGGCGCTGGACGAGCTGGCCTTCCTGCCCCGGGTCACCCGGGGGCGACAGGTGCTCAGCCGGGCCCGCTGGCGCATCCAGGCCAGCGAACTGAAGGCCGCCATGGCCGCTTCGCCCGAGGGGGCCTGGGGGGGATTCCAGGTCCTCCGGGCGCGGCTGAACCTGCCCCGGTTTGTGCTGCTCGCGGATGGTGACAACACCCTGCTGGTGGATCTGGACCAGGGCCCCTGGGTGGAAGCCCTGGTCCACCTGGTGGTGGGCCGCCCCGTGTTCACCCTCACCGAATGCTTCCCGGAGCCAGGCATGGCCCTGGTCACCGCGCCGGAAGGACGCTTCGCCCACGAACTGGTCATTCCCTTCGAAGCCGTGGGGCTCACCCAGGCTGAGGCGCAGGCGCCGCCCCCGATGAGCGAACCACCCTGCGTCCGGGCCCATCCACCGGGTTCGGAATGGCTGTACCTCAAGCTCTACTGCGGGCCCGCCAGCGTGGACCGGTTACTGGTGGAATGGGCGCCCTTCCTGGCCGAGTCGGAGGCCCAAGGGCTGTGGGATCGCTGGCATTTCGTCAGGTTCGCCGACCCGGAGCATCACCTGCGCCTGCGCTTCCACGGCGAGCCTCGGCGCCTGGTGGCAGAGTTGCTGCCCCTGGTGCACCGGCATCTTGAGCGGCCCCTTGCCCAGGGCCTGCTCAGGACCTGGCAAGTGGCCACCTACGAGCCAGAGGTGGAACGGTACGGCGGAGCGCCGGGTCTCCCCCTGGCGGAGGAGTGGTTCTTCGAGGACAGCCAGGCTGTACTTCTGCATCTGGTAGATGGCATCACCATGGACGCCCGATGGAAGGTCGGCCTTGCCGAAGTGGATGCCATCTGGGCGGCCCTGGGGTTGACCGTTCCCGATCGCAGCGCACTGGCCCAGGCCTCCCGTGAATCCTTCCGGAAGGAATTCGGGGACAGGGGTGCTGGGGCCCACCAGATCGGTGCGAAGTTCAGGACGCTGCGCATGGAACTGGAACAGGGCGTTCCCGTCGTTGCGGCAGGGGGTGCCGCGCCTGGCCTGCCCGCCCTGGCTCGTCTCCGGGAAGCCCTTGAGCATGGACTGCTCCAGGAACCCCGGGCGCGCCTGGCCGGCAGCCTGGCCCACATGCATCTCAATCGCCTGCTGCGCATCAACCACCGGGAAAACGAATGGGTCATCATGGAGTTCCTGAGCCGCCTGTACGCCTCCCACCTGGCCCGGTCCAGGACCAGCTGAATTGGCCGAAGGCCGAGTCCGGCGCAGAGGCTAAGCTGGAAGGTCAGACGAAAGCCATGCCGTGACCTTCCCGCACAGTCCTTTCATGATCCGCGATGTCCAGGTCCCGAACCGCCTGGTCATGGCCCCGCTGCACGAGATCACGGACCAGCCGTTTCGCAAGTTCATCCGGGAGATCGGGGGTGTGGGACTGGTGGTCTCGGAGATGATCAGCAGCGAGGCCCTGATCCGCAGCGCCCTGAAGGCGGACCGCATGATGGCCGCCACCGGTGAACACCCGCTGTCCATGCAGATCTCGGGCGGGCGTCCCGAGGGCCTTGCGGAAGCCGCCCAGCTTTGTGAAGGGGCAGGGGCCGACCTGGTTGACTTGAACATGGGCTGTCCGGCCAGCAATGTCACCAAGGGAGGGGCGGGTTCGGCGCTGCTGAAGGATATCCGCCTGGCGGAGCGGTGCGTGACCGCCATGGTGAAGGCGGTGAAAGTGCCCGTGACCGTGAAGATGCGCGCAGGCTGGGACGCCTCTCAGAAGGAACGGGGCGAGTTCCTCGACTTCCTGCGCATGTTCGAGGCGGCCGGCGTGCAGGCTCTGGCCATCCACCCACGCACCCGGGCCCAGCAGTACGAGGGTGATGCTGACTGGAACCTCATTGCCAGGGCCGTTGAGGCGGGCACGGCCTATCCCATCATCGGCAACGGCGATGTGGCCGTGGCCGAGGATGCCTTCCGCATGGTCCAGGAAACGGGATGCACGGCCGTGATGATCGGCCGCGGTGCCCTGTACAATCCCTTTCTGTTCCGCCAGGTTCTGGAGCCGGGCTTCATGGTGACCACGGATATGCGCATTGACGCCACCCTGCGCCTGTTCCAGATCCTGCTGGATCTGCTGGAACCCAAGGCAGCCCTGCACAAGATCAAGAAGATCGGCGCCTGGTTCACCAAGGGGGTGCCCGGCGGCCATGGCTTTCGCCAGAACCTCCACGCCGCCAACGATCCCCAGGCCCTCATGGCGGCCATTGATGCCCTGAGGCATTCGGCGGTGAATCGCTAGACTTCCAGGTAGGTCGTCATCTTCCGTTGTTCGGTGAGCAGGGCCCGCAGGGCTTCGGCGGCATCCCCCTTGGCGGAGGGCTTCCGCTTGGTGACCGGGCCCTGAATCAGCACATCGGGGTCGTAATGGACATAGCGCAGCATGCCATCCACGGTGTCACCCTGCACGATGTGCTGCACCTTGAAGGTGTCGTCCTCGTGGACCACGATGTGGGCCTCGTTGGGGGCACCGAAGAGGTTGTGGCGCATGCCGAGAATGTCCTGGTAGGCGCCGGTGAGGAAGAAGGCCAGATAGTAGCTTTCGTTGCCCCGGGGCTCGTGGAGGGGAATCTCGTCCCGCACATCCTTGAGATCAATGAATTTTTCCATCTTGCCATCACTGTCGCAGGTGATGTCGCAGAGGGTAGCGGACAGGGCCGGCTTCTCCTTGAGGCGATGGATGGGCATCACGGGGAACAGTTGCTCGATGGCCCAGTGGTCGGGCATGGACTGGAACAGGCTGAAGTTGGCGATGAGCTTGTCTGCCAGGCTGCGGTTGAGATCCTGGAACTCCTCAGGAACATATTTCAGGCTCTTGCTGTTGAGGATTCGCGAGAGTTTGCGGCACACCTCCCAGAACAGGATCTCGCCCTTGCTGCGATCCTCCAGCCCCAGGTAGCCGAGGTTGAAGAGTGTGAGCATCTCGTCTTTCTGGGTGATGGCATCGTGGTACATCTCGGCGAAATTCTTGATGGAGATGTTGTCGCGGGTGTAGGCCAATTCCTTTAGGATCTGGGGCTCCTGCCCTGTCAATTCGACTTTGTACTTGGTGTGCGTGGTGTCAATGAGGCCGATGATGTCTACCACCACCACCTCGTGATAGGCCACGATGGCGCGGCCCGATTCGCTGAGGAGATCGGGCATGGGCACCTGTTCCTGGGTGCAGATGTCCTTGGTGGTGTAGACCACATCCGCCGCGTACTCGGAGATGGTGTAGTTCATGGAGCTGCTGAAGGTGGTCTTGCTGCCATCGTAGTCCACGCCCAGGCCGCCACCCACATTGAGGTAGCGGATGGGCACGCCCATCTTGCGGAGCTTGGCATAGAGGCGGGTGGCCTCCTTCATGGCCGCCTTGATCT
>JBBIHT010000117.1:0-6583 GCA_037446845.1 Geothrix sp.
GCTCTTCCATCTCGAACTATGGAATGTTCACCCGGCTGAGGGATCTCAGCCAGGAACGAACCCGAACCATCATCGAGGCCGCTGCCGCCCAGAAAGACAGGAAGGCCGGCTCGGAAACCCAAAAGGTGGGTGATTTCTACGCCAGCTTCATGGACGAAGCCCGCATCGAGGCCCAGGGCCTGGCACCCCTCAAGCTGCACCTGGACGCCCTCGCCGCCATCCAGACCCGATCCGACTTGGCCCGGTCCCTGGGACAGGCCGGGCGCCTGGGGATGAGCATGCCCGTAGACCTCGGCGTCGAACAGGATCTCAAGAACCCCAACCGCATGGCGGTCTATGTCGGGCAGGGCGGCCTGGGGCTGCCGGACCGGGACTACTACCTCGACACCACCAAGCCCAAGTTTGCTGAGATCCGTGGCAAGTACCTGGCCCACATCGCCAACCTGCTCCGGCTCGCGGGCCTGGATGCCCCCGAAGACCGGGCCAAAGGCATCTTCGAGCTGGAGACGAAACTCGCCCGGGTGCACTGGACCAAGGTGGAGGAGCGCCAGATGGAGAAGCTCTACAACCCCATCCAGCGAACTGCCCTGGCCCAGGCCTATCCCGGGCTGGATTGGACAGCCCTGCTGTCGGCGGCCGGCCTCGCCCAGCAGCAGGAGGTGATCATCGCCCATCCCAGCGCCATCCAGGGCAGTGCGAGCCTGCTCGCCGGTGAGCCCTTGGCAACCTGGAAGGATTACCTTCGCTTCCAGCTGCTGAGGCGCGCCGCCCCCTACCTTCCCAAGGCCTTCGTGGAGGAAAACTTCGCCTTCAGCGGCACGGTCCTGTCAGGCCAGCCCGAGAACCAGCCGCGCTGGAAGCGGGGGGCCGATCTCACCACCAGTGCCCTGGGAGAGGCGGTGGGAAAGCTGTATGTGGCCAAGTATTTCCCACCGGAATCCAAGCGCCAGGCGGACCTGCTGGTGAGAAACATCATCGCCGCCATGGACCATCGCCTGGGCCAGCTCACCTGGATGGCCCCCGGCACCAAGGCCGAGGCCCGGGCGAAGCTCGCCCGCTTCACGCCCAAGATCGGCTACCCCTCCAAGTGGCGGGACTACACCAGGCTGGCAGTGCGCCGGGAGGACGCCCTGGGCAATGTGCTGCGGGCGGCCGACTTCGAGTACCAGCGCCGCCTGGACAAGCTGGGCAAGCCCATTGACCGCTCGGAATGGGGCATGACGCCCATGACGGTGAACGCCTACGCCAATCCCCTTTGGAACGAGATCGTCTTCCCGGCCGCCATCCTCCAGCCCCCCTTCTTCGACGCCAAGGCCGATCCCGCGGTCAATTACGGTGGCATCGGAGTGGTGATCGGCCACGAGATCAGCCACCACTTCGACGACCAGGGCCGCAAGTTCGACAAGGAGGGCAAGCTGGCCGACTGGTGGACTCCTGAGGATGTGAAGCGCTTCACCGCCCTGACCGACCGGGTGGTGAAACAGTACGCCGCCTACGAGCCCTTGCCGGGTTCCCATGTGAACGGTGAGCTGACCCTGGGGGAGAACATGGCGGATCTGGCGGGCGCCAATGTGGCCTACGACGCCTATCACAAATCCCTGGGGGCCAGGCCCGCCAAGGTGCTGGACGGTTTCAACGGCGACCAGCGCTTCTTCCTGGGCTTCGCCCAGGTGTGGCGCCAGAAGTACCGGGATGCCTCCCTGCTCCAGCAGATCACCACCAACGAGCACACGCCGGGCCACCTGCGGCCCAATGTGGTGCGCAATCTGGATGCCTGGTACACCGCCTTCGATGTGAAGCCGGGCGGGAAGCTCTACCTGGCTCCAGCGGATCGCATCAAGGTCTGGTAGGCATTCTTCGCGAGCACTGCACGACCGGAACCTGGATGCCGACCGACCCACCGGGCTGACTCGAGAGGGCCAGCCCGGTGGGTCTGTTCAGAGGCCTGCTTCCGGGACCACCCCAGGGGATCGCTTCGGCGATCAGCTAATCCTCTCCGGGTTTCGCGCCGCGAGCTTGCCTTTCACCCGTTCCACGCCCCGGGTGGCGTTGGCATAGCGGGGATCCTCATCCAGGGCCTGGCGGTAATGGGCCAGCGCCTTTTCCAGCTGATCCTTGGCTTCGTACGCCCGGCCCAGGTTGAAATGGGGGAAGCAGTAGCTCTCGTAGCGCTTGGCCTTCAAGGCCATGCGCAGCCAGGGAATGGCATCCTCGGGCTCGCCCTGTTCCAGGTAGTAGGCGCCGATGTCGTTGTAGGGGTTGCCGAACTCGGGGTCCAGTTCAATGGCCTGGTGGCAGTCCTCGATGGCGGCCTGGTAGTCCTTCTCGAAGGACCGAGCCCAGCCCCGGAAGGTGTAGGCCTCGGCGGTGGGGAATAGCTCTATGGACTTGCTGTAGAGCGCGATGGCCCGGTCCACATCGCCCTTCATGTGCAACTGGTAGGCCTTGCTCACCCATTCCTTGGCCTCCTGCTTCTTCTCCTTGGCTTCCCCGTCCTCGTTCATGGGATGTTCCTTCGACGGCCCAAGGATAAAACCTTCAGAGACTGGGGGCCACCTTCTATCCTGGAGGCATGGTCAACGATCCCCCCGGCTCCTACTGCCAGAATTGCCTTTCCTGGAACCCGGGCGACCGGGAATCCTGCGTAAAGTGCGGGACCCGGCTCCTGATCCTGCCGGGGGACCAGACCTGGGAAGACGAAACCGACGAGCCCCAGTCCGAAGAGGATCTGGAGGAGCATCTCCTGGAGCGCATCACCGGCCTGGAGGAAACCCTCCGCCGCGTGGAAACCTACTTGGAAACCGTCTCGGACCAGATGGGCAAGCTGGAACGCAGCGAGGTGATGCTCCGCAATGGCCTCATGGCCCTGGTGCAGGAGATGGAACAGAAGGGGCAGCTGGACGCCCAGGCATTCTCCGAGCGCTGGGAGGCCCTGGTGGAGGACAACCTGAACCTCATCAGCGCCCGGGAACTGTTCACCCGCTATCGGGCCCGGATCCTGCCCATCGCCCGGCCCAAATCCATGTCCCAGCTCAAGCGGGCACTGCTGGAAACCACGGTCCTGCTGGAGGCCGCCGACCTTCCGGGGGCCGCGGCGCGCCTCGGCCTGGCGATTCCGGTGGACCCCCGGAACTACGAGCTCATTTTCACAGTGGCCTCCCTGCACGAAGGTGCCCAGAACTTCGAGGAGGCCGAAGCCCTGGCCCGCCGGGCCGTGGGCCTCAGCCCCAGGCATTTCGAGGCGTGGATGCTCCTGGGGAAGCTGCTGCAGGAGCTGCCCGACAAGGCCGACCAGGCCATCGAGGCCCTGCACCAGGCCTCGGATCTGCACCCCGAGGACCCGGAGCCCCGCATGCGCCTGGCGGAGGTCCTGCTGGACCAGGAGGATCTCCAGGGGGCCCTGGAAGCCGCCCAGGAAGCCGTTGCCAGGCGCCGGGATGGCGAGACCCTGATGCTCCTGGGGCATGTCCAGGTCGCCAGGGGCGATGGCGCCGCCGCCGTTCCCACCCTCAAGGAGGCCACAACCTTCCTGCCCGGGGATCTGCCCGTGCGGGAAGCCCTGGCAGAGGCCTACCTCCTGCAGGAGGAACGACCCAAGGCCTTTACCATCCTCCAGGAACTGCTCATCCAGAACCCCGGAGATCCCCATATCCTGCTCATGCTGGATGCGGAATCACATCCCCAGTTGCGGGAGGCCCGGGACGGGCGGGCGGGGACCCAGGGCCTGCTCGACGAAGCCGAGGCCCTGTTGGACGAGGACCAGCACGAGGCGGCCGGGTTGCTGCTGAAGCGCGCCCGGCGCAAGGGGCGCAGCCAACGCTCTGACTGGCTGGAACTCCGCCTCGCCTTCCAGCAGTCCCCCGCGAGGCAGTTGCCCCAAGCCCTGCAGTTCGCCGTGTCGGATCGGCACCCGAGGCTTTGCTTCCTGGCACTCCGCCTGGCCATGGAGCACCTCATGGCCGTGCATCGGGAGGACGAAATCATCCAGGCCCTGGACCAGTTCCTGGCGGCCCACCCCAAGAGCACCGGCGCCTGGGAAGCGGCCCTCATGCGCCAGGCCTACCGGCTGTTGAATGGCCAGGCCGACGAGGGGGCCCTGGCCGAGGTGCGGCGCCTCCAAGCCCAGTCCCTGCCGGGCCTCGAAGCCCGGGCACGCACCCTGCTCGGCCAGTACCTCCTGGCCCTGCATCACCCGCAGGAGGTGGTGGAGCTCCTGGACCCGATCCTGGAAAAGGAACCCACCCTCATCAACCATTTCCAGCTGGGCGCGGCCCTGGCTGCCCTGGGCCACAGGCCCGAAGCCCAGACCCTGCTGAAGTCCGGTCTGGATGCGGACCCCGGGGATCTCAGCGAAGCCCAGGCCACCGGCGTGAAGAGCCAGATTCGGGACCTGCTGAAGGATCTCAACGAAGCACCGATGCCCTAGGGTCGTGACAGACCTCACATCCATTTAAGTTGACAATTTTGGTCGGAATTACAGAATGGAAAGACTCGGGAGGCATGGATGAGCACCTCGTTCACAGGGGTCCCCAGCCAGGATTACAAGTACGGCTTCGTCACGGACATCGAGTCCGACAGCCTGGCCGCCGGCCTCAGCGAGGAGGTGATCCGCCTCCTCTCCGCCAAGAAGGGGGAGCCGGACTGGCTGTTGGAATTCCGCCTCAAGGCCTACCGCCACTGGCTGACCCTGACTGAGCCTGGGTGGGCGAAGGTGCAGTACGAGCGCCCGGATTTCCAGAAAATCATCTACTACAGCGCGCCCAGGGCCAAGAAGCCAAGGGCCGCCTCCATGGACGAGGTTGATCCCGAGCTCAAGCGCACCTTCGAGAAGCTGGGCGTTCCCCTCCACGAACAGGAAGCCCTGGCTGGGGTGGCCGTGGATGTGGTGTTCGATTCCGTCAGCGTGACGACCACCTACAAGGAGAAGCTGAAGGCGGTCGGCATCATCTTCTGCAGCTTCAGCGAGGCTGTGAGGGAGCACCCGGACCTGATCCAGAAGTACCTCGGCAGCGTGGTGCCCTATGCCGACAACTTCTACGCCGCCCTCAATTCGGCGGTATTCACCGATGGCAGTTTCGTGTTCATTCCCAGGGGCGTGACCTGCCCCATGGACCTGAGCACCTATTTCCGCATCAACAACAAGGAATCGGGCCAGTTCGAGCGCACCCTCATCGTCGTCGAGGAAGGCGCCAGCGTGAGCTACCTGGAAGGCTGCACCGCTCCGCAGTTCGATGTGAACCAGCTGCATGCCGCCGTGGTGGAACTGGTGGCCCTGGATCGCGCCTCCATCAAGTACAGCACCGTGCAGAATTGGTACGCCGGGGACAAGAACGGCCTGGGCGGCATCTTCAACTTCGTCACCAAGCGCGGGCTGTGCAAGGGCAAGGGTTCCCACATCAGCTGGACCCAGGTGGAAACCGGCAGCGCCATCACCTGGAAGTACCCCGGCTGCATCCTGCTGGGGGATGACAGCGTGGGCGAGTTCTACAGCGTGGCCTTGACCAACCACAAGCAGCAGGCCGACACCGGCACCAAGATGGTGCACATCGGCCGCAACACCCGGAGCACCATCATCAGCAAGGGCATCAGCGCCGGTGACAGCTCCAACAGCTACCGCGGCCTGGTGAAGGTGCAGCCCAGGGCGGAGGGCGCCCGCAATTTCAGCCAGTGCGATTCCATGCTCATCGGGCAAAGCTGCAGCGCCAGCACCTTCCCCACCATCGAGGTGCAGAACCGCAGCGCCCGGGTGGAGCACGAGGCCACCACCAGCAAGATCGGCGAGGAACAGCTCTTCTATTTCCAGCAGCGGGGCATCCCGGCGGAGGAAGCCGTCAGCATGATCATCAATGGGTTCTGCAAGGATGTCTTCCGCGAGCTGCCCATGGAGTTCGCCGTCGAGGCCACCAAGCTGCTTTCCCTCAAGCTCGAAGGAGCCGTCGGATGACCACCGGAGTACCCATGCTTTCGATCAAGAACCTCACCGCCTCGATCAACGACACGCCTGTGCTGAAGGGCATCAACCTGGAGATCAGGGCGGGCGAGATCCACGCCATCATGGGCCCCAACGGCTCGGGCAAGTCCACCCTGGGCAAGGTGCTGGCGGGTCATCCAGCGTACGAGGTGACGGGAGGGGAGGTGCTGTTCGAAGGGCAGGATCTCTTCGGAATGGAGGCCGATGCCCGCGCCCGGGCCGGCATCTTCATGGGCTTCCAGCACCCCATCGAGGTGCCCGGGGTGAGCAACGCCTCCTTCCTGCGCCTCGCCTACAACAAGAAGGCGGAGGCCGAGGGCCGCGAGGAGCTGGACCCGCTGGAGTTCGACGACTTCATCCACGAAAAGATCAAGCTGGTGGCCATGCGCGAGGAGTTCCTGGATCGCAGCCTGAACGAGGGGTTTTCCGGCGGCGAGAAGAAGCGGAACGAGATCCTGCAGATGGCGGTGCTGGAACCCAGGCTGGCGATCCTCGACGAGCTGGACAGCGGCCTGGACATTGACGCCCTGCGCGTGCTGGGCGATGCCGTGAACCGCCTCCAGCGGCCCGACCGGGCCCTGCTGATCATCACCCATTTCCCCCGCATCCTGG
>JBBIHT010000118.1:0-6552 GCA_037446845.1 Geothrix sp.
GATCAGCTCCTTCTGCAGCCACATCGCGTCCTCTTTCTGGACGTTCTGCGGCTTCTTCGCCGAGCCGGAGGCGGCTGGCATCGTGATCGTGGTGGCGTTCATGCTCCACTCCACAGCTTGATGGAATCGGCGAAGGTTCCCGACTGCTCACGGATGGGCTGCATCTGCCCGGAGTTCTCGGCGTACTGCATGGTGATGTAGGGGATGCCATTCGCCACGACGCGGGTGACCATCATGGGCTGATCCAGCAGGGCCGGATCGCAGAAACTGGGCGCCGTAAAAATTACGCCGTCGGCGCTGCGCTTGCGGATGATGTCCAGAAGATAACGCCCCTTCTCCGCCATGTCGGGTTCGTACTTGGCGGCCGTCTGGGGCGACCGGTGCAGGAAGGCCTGGGACAGGGCCTGCAAGGGATCACCGGTGTCTTCCACATCGCCCTGGACCCAGCGATTCACCAGCATGAAGTCGTCGTCCACGATGTAGCAGCCGGAGATCTCCAGGGACTTGATGAGGGCTAGGGGAGGCTGCTCGCAGAAGGCGCCCGTGAGGACCACGCGGCAGTTGTCCCGCATGGGCCGGTCCCCGGCTTCGGCGGCAGCGAGGTACTCGGCCATGAGGGCGGTGTGTTCCTCGGGGGACAGCACCATGCCGGCCCGCATGAGCAGGTAGACCTCGACGGACGGCGCCTTCCAGGGAGCGGACGCCCGGAAATCGTAGACCCGGTTCACCCAGGCGCGGTTCTCGTTGTAGACGGCAATGGAGTGCCGGAGGCTGTCGTCGCTGATGGCCCGTCCCGAAAGGCGCTCCAGACCCTCCCGCAGCTCCTGGAGTTCCTGGGTGTAGAAGGCGCCGCCCACCTCGTCCCTGAAGTTCTGGGGCGTGTCAAGGTAGCGAACGAACTTATCCCTGAACAGCAGCTTCCAGATTCCACTCATGTTGCGGATCACATCGCAGGTGGACGGGAAGATCATCCCATCCACGAAGTCCAGACGGCCCGTGACCGCCAGCTCCAGGGTGGAGCGGGGAATGCGGCAGATGTAGCTCTGGTAGTAGGCGTCCCCCTGGATCACCTCCAGGTCAGCCCCGCCTCCCAGGATGCCCAGGGGCAGCATCCCGGCCGCATGAATGAGCTCGCGGGGCACATAGATCGGCATGAAGCCGACGACCGCCCGGCCCGGCTGGGCGTCCTTCCACGCCCGGGCATGGCCGAAGTCGAGATCGTCAAAGAGCCCCTGACAGAAGGCGACGATTTCCTGGACAGGACGGGGCTTCATCGTTCCTTCTCCCGGCTGGAGGGCATGAGGCTCTCGATGAGCTCCTCCGTCCAGGGGATGCCCTTGGCCAGGCCCTGGCGGAGTGCTACGAAATCCACCTCGCGGCCCGTTTCCTTGGTGCCCTCGTTGAAGGCCCTGAAGCCTGCCCTGGCCTCGTTCATCATGTTGAGGGCCAGCCAGGCGCGCGAGTTCTCCTTGTTCCTGTTCCAGGCCTCCAGCTTGGGTTTGCGAAGTTCCTCCAGGCTCTTGGTCATGCATTCCGGGAAGGTCTCCAGCAGCTTGGCGCAAAGCTCCTCGACCATGGCATCCAGCAGGCTGAGGTCAAGCTCGCCGGCCTTGATGAGGGCCTGCCCTTCCTTGAACGCGTCGCCCGTCTTGAAGTCGCCGAGGATCACCCGGCCGAAGGCATCCACCCAGTGCTCGGTATTCACGGTGGGGTTGGCCAGGAACCGACCCTCCACTTTCAGGGCCGGCGCCAACCCCGAGATGATGCCGAGACGGGCGGCCTTGTGGGCGGAGAAGGGCTCGCACAGGGTGCCAGACACCATGGCCTGCTCGCAGCCGATCATGAGGGGCAGGAAGTCGGTGGCACCGCCGATGGCAGCCGATCCGTGCTTGGGGCCCGCCTGGCCGAAGTTGGCGAGATCCTGGGCGAGGGAGAAATCGCAGGCCATGCCGATTTCCTGGCCACCGCCGATACGCATGCCATTGACCCGGCAGATCACCGGCTTGTCGCAGCCCAGGATGCTGGACACCATGTCGTTGAACAGCCGCATGTACTGCCGGTATTCCTGGGGATTCCCGGCATAGTACTCCGCGTACTCCCTGGTATTGCCCCCGGTGCAGAAGGCCTTGTCCCCCACCCCCGTGAACACCACCGCGTTCACTGCGCGATCCACGGAGGCGCGGCGGAAGGCGAGGATCAGCGCCTTCACCATGGCCGTGGTGTAGGAATTGAACTGCCTCGGATTGTTCAGGATGATCCAGGCATTGAAAAGCCCCTCGGCGGGGCTGCCGTCCCGACGCCGGGCCGGCCGCTTCTCGTAGCAGACCAGGCCAGCGCAGAGCTCCTCCACCGGGGTCGTGACCAGGTTGTGATCGTTGAGGGTGGCCGGTGCCAGTTTGGTGATGACCTCTCGCGTGGTTGCCATGCTTGCTCCAGGAGGTGCCGCCGCGGGATTCAGCGGCGGAGGGTGGATCGGGTTCAAGGTTGAGGAAGAACCTTGGCGAGCAGCAGCCGCTGGGATTGCTGGAAGCCGCAGGCGCGCAGGAACCGGCTCAGGGCAGCATCCTCCGGCCCGATCTGCGTTTGCACGGCCTCTATTTGGAGACGGGAAAGGTTCAGCAGCAGCTGGGACAGGAGTGCATGCCCAATGCCGGAGCCCTCGAAATCAGGGTGCACGCCCAGGGTGTCAAGAACGGCCACCGGCTCGACCTTGCCGAATTCCCCGAAATCAACCCTGGCCATGAGGTAGCCCGTGAGGGCCCCGTCCTCTTCAGCCACCAGGGACACCCGCACGCCCACCTCCGTGAGCATCTCCCGGACCTTGGCGGCGAAGTAGTCAGCCCGCTTCCGCCCCGTCAGCTTCTGATCAATGCGGACCACCTCGGCCAGGTCCCCTTGCCGGAGGGAGCGCACCAGGACCCGGTCCCGGGCAAGCTCCCCGGAATCATCCAGCCTCTCCCGCCGGCCTGGACCGGACGCCTCGAGCCCTGGATCCAGGGGGGCCGCGTCGCGCTCCAGCACCAGGATGGAGGACAGCTGAAATCCCTGGCCAGCGAAGAACTGGACCAGGCTGGTGTCGGACCAGTTCACCTGCGTTTTCAACAGGGAGATGCCTTTGGCCCGCAACTGGTGCTCAAGGTGATCCACCAGCGCCTTGCCGAGGCCTCGTCCCCTCGCCTCGGGCGCCACGCCAATGAGATCCAGCACGGCCACGGCCTCTCTTGCGGCGAATTCACCCCTCTGCACCCGGACGGAGGCATAGCCCACCAGGCCTTCCGGTCCCTCCACCCCGCAGGCCAGGCAGGCCCCAGGATCAGCGTCGGCAGCCGCAAAGCGTCTTTCCAGGAAGCCCTGGCGCGGGCGTCCGGTGAGTCGGCCCACCAGGCTGGCGACCCGGTCCATGTCATCCAACCTGAGCGAACGGACGGTCGCCTCGGACATGTGGCTTCTCCCCGCTAGGGATTCTGTGGCTGTGAGGGTTTGGTTTTCTTGTTGTAAGATGCCAGCAACCGCCTCACCTGAGGGATCTCATTGCGTGACCAATGTCTCGTTTCCTGAACCTTGAAGGGCGAGCCGCCCTGGTGACCGGGGGCGCCAGCGGCATTGGTCAGACCATCACCCGTGCCCTGCGCGAGCAGGGTGCCCGGGTGCATGTGTTCGATGTGGATCGTGGGGAGGCCCAGGGCGATCCGGGCGTCGAATTTCATACGGTGGACATCACCCAGGCCAAGGCAGTGGCAGCCGCCGTGGCGGATCTGCCTGGCCCCATCGCGCTCCTCGTGAACAGCGCGGGCATCACCCGGGACCGCAGCACAGTGAAGATGAGCGACGAGGAATGGGCTTCCGTCCTCTCGGTGAATCTCACGGGCGCCTTCAACATGGTGCGCGCCCTGGCCCCGGCCATGCTGCAGGCCCGCTATGGGCGCATCGTCAACATCTCCTCCATCAACGGCCTCCGTGGGAAATTCGGCCAGGCCAACTACAGCGCCTCCAAGGCAGGCCTCATCGGCCTCACCAAAACCTGGGCCCGGGAGTTCGGTCCCAAGGGCATCACGGTGAATGCCGTGGCACCGGGCATGGTCCTCACGGCCATGACTGGAAAACTGCCCATCGAGATCCGCGAGAAGGCCCTGGCCGAATGCGCTCTGCCCGCCCTGGCTGAATCCCGGGACATCGCCAATGCCGTCCTTTTCCTGCTTTCAGATGCGGCCCGGATGATCACCGGCGAGGTCATCCGGGTGGATGCCGGTCAATACATCTGAACCCCGCCGATCCACGGGTGATGCATCACGCCATGGCCAGTTGCAGCAGGTGCGCGGCGGTGGCGGCCAGGTTTTCCATCAGGTCAACGGCCCCGGCCGTGAGCCGGTCGGGGCGGGTATCGTCGCACTGGATCAGGCCATAGGTCACGCCATCGCGACGGATGGGGAACAGGCCCATGGTCTCGTACCCCGCCGCCGGACACCAGTTGCGCATGGGTCCAAGGGGCTGGGCCGAGGCGGCCGGGATGCTGCGGCTGGAGGCGGTGATGAAGCTGCCCCGGGCCGAGAAGAAGGGCTGCGAGCGATCCAGGTCGCCGGAAAGGACCCGGCCACAGAGGCAGGCCAGGCGGGGCCGCCGCTGCTCGTCCCGCAGGAGGCGCCCCGCCTCGTCCCGTAGACACAGATCATCTTCCAGGGCCAGGAACCACCCCGGGAAGCCCAGGCTGGCGGCATAGGGATAACCGGGGCCTGCCTTCAGACGGATGGCCACCGCTTCGCAGCCCGACAGGTACCGGGCGACCACCGTGAGCTGCTGGGCGATGGCCACGGGCCCTGCCATGGTGTTGGCCATGCGCAACAGATCCAGAAAGGCCCGGCGTTCCAGGTCCAGGGGCTCCGCACCTTGGGAAACACGAGCATGGCCAGCCACGGCCTCCACTCCTTGCCCAGAGTATCGGTCCCCGGGGGCCCAGGGGGTAGTCCCGGATACATCGGAAGCCCTGACCCCAGGGCCCGGCTCAGGCCGGTGGCATCTGGCAGCTGCTGCCGATGGCGGCAGGAAGGTACAGATGCTGGACATAGTCCTGCACCATGCGGTCGGCGTTGAAGCGCCAGGCCAGGGTGCGGATCGAATGCTTGATCGTCTCCACCCAGCAGCGAGGCACGCCGGCTGCATTGCGATTCCCGTAGTACATGGGCACCACCTCGTCCTCCAAGACCCTGAAGAGCTCCTCGGCATCGCGTTCATCCTGGACAGCCTGGTTCGCGTGGATCTCGCCGGACCCGATGGCGAAGCCGTTCTCGCCGTCATAGGCCTCGGCCCACCAGCCATCCCGGACGGAGATGTGCAGACCGCCGTTGAGCACCACCTTCATGCCGCTGGTGCCGCAGGCTTCCAGGGGGCGCTGGGGATTGTTCAGCCAGGCGTCAATGCCCTGGTAGAGGATGCGGCCCACATGAATGTTGTAGTTCTCCACGAAGAGGATGCGATGGCGGAAACGGGGATCCTCCATGGCCCCCACCACCTTCTGGATGAGGCCCTTCCCCGCCTGGTCCGCCGGATGGGAACGGCCCGCAAAGACCAGGTTCACGGGGCGGTCGGGATGGTTCACCAGGCGATCCAGCCGGTCCAGATCGGAGAACAGCAGGTCCGGCCGCTTGTAGGGCACGAAGCGCCTGGCAAATCCGATGGTGAGGGCATCCTGGTCCAGGGGTGCCGGAAGGATCTCGGGAAGGCCGATCCGTTCCCGCATGTCCGCGGCCCGCTTGCGGATGTAGCGCATCATGCGGGCCTTGAGCACCTGCTTGGTTTCCCAGATCTCGGCCGAGGACACATCCTGGATTTTCGTCCAGGTCTCGGGGCGGGTGAGGGCCCCCTGGTAGGACACCCCCAGGTGCGCCTCGTACAGATGGTTCATCTCGGTGGCCAGCCAGGTGGGCAGATGGACCCCGTTGGTCACATGACCGATGGGCACCCCCTCCTCTGGGCCGGGCCAGAGGTGGTTCCACATCTTCCGGGAGATCACGCCATGGAGCGCCGAGACGCCATTGGCCCGGCGGGAGAGTTTCAGGGCCAGCACCGTCGGCAGGAAGGGGGAGTTCGAGTCCTCGGGATGGCGCGGCCCAGGCCCAGCACTTCGTCCAGGGACAGGTTCAGGCCTTCCGCCAGGGCCCTCAGGTGCTCCGCCGCCAGCTCCGCCGGGAAGCGGTCATGGCCCGCATCCACGGGCGTGTGGGTGGTGAAGACACTGGCCGCCGCCACCTCCTGCAGGGCCTTGTGGGGGTCGAGGCCATCCTCCTGGATGCGGTGGCGGGCCCGCTCCAGCAGGGCGAAGGCCGAATGGCCCTCGTTGAGGTGGAACACGCTGGCGGTGATGCCCAGGGCTCGCAGGGCCCGGGCCCCGCCCACGCCCAGGAGGAGTTCCTGCTGGATGCGCATGCACTGGTCCCCACCGTAGAGGCGCGCGGCCAGGGCCTGGTCCTCGGGGCTGTTGGCCTTCACCAGGGTGTCCAGCAGGATCAGCCGCACGCGGCCCACCTGCACCTCCATCACGGAGGCATGGACCACCCG
>JBBIHT010000119.1:0-6543 GCA_037446845.1 Geothrix sp.
CGCCCCCACCCCTGACGCCCAGCGGCGAACCCAATCCGGTCGCCAACCCTGCGGCACCCACCGCGCCCCAGGGGCTGGGTGGTCCTCGTCGCCGCATCGCACCCCCGGAACAGACCAATGCGGAGAGCTTCTACTACCTCAAGCAGATGCAGTCCAAGACGCCCATGGTCGTCGTGCTCCAGGATGATGAGAAGGTCCGCGGCGTCATCGAGTGGTACGACAAACACTGCCTGAAGATCAATCGCATCAAGGAACCCAATGTGCTGGTGCCCAAGCACAACATCAAATACATCTACAAGCAGGACGAGGAGCCGCGCATCCGCCGCACCCGCGCCCCCAAGAAGGAGGAGCCCAGTGCCGAGGTGGAGATTCCCCCCTTCGACTGAGCCTTCGCCCACGCCGTCCGCCGGGCCCGCAGGGTGCCAGAGGTAGCCATGACCCGTCGTCCCCGTATCGTGATCAGCCTTGGGGATCCCTGTGGCATCGGCCCTGAGTTGCTGCTGAAGGGGCTGCCTGCCATCCAGCCCTGGACCGAGGTGACAGTGGTGGGCTCCAGGGCCGGGGTCGCCCTCCTTGAAGGATTGCCCGGTGCGCCCGTTTCCTGGAGGTGGAGCGAGGTGCCCCCGCCACCCTCATTCAAGGGCCGGGCCTACGGGCTGAGCATCCTTTCGGGGCTTCCCCCGCCAGGGCAGTGCCTGGCGGAAGCACTCTGGCTTGACCCCACGCCCGAAGTCACGGAGAAGGACTTGGTGCTTGGCGAGGGCTCCGCCAAATCGGGTTGGGCCACGGTGGAGGCGATCCGGGTGGCGGCAGGGTTGGCCCTGAGGAACGAGGTGGATGCCCTCGTCACCCTGCCGATGGCCAAGGCAGCAGCCCACCTGGCTGGCTACCCCATACCTGGCCATACCGAGTTTCTGCAGCAACTCGCCGGAAGCCCAAGAACCCGCATGGCCTTTGTGAGCCCACGCCTGAATGTGGTGCTCCACACCGTGCACCAGAGCCTGCGCTCCGTGGTGGAGGAACTTGGCGCGGAGGCAGTCGCGGAGACTCTGTCCTTCGCCGCAGATCGCTTCATCCAGCTCCTGGGCAACCCCAACCTGCGGATAGCCCTCTGCGCCCTGAATCCCCATGCCGGAGAACGGGGAGCCTTCGGCGAGGAGGAGCAGATCCTCAGTGAGGCGCTGGAACGGGCCGAGGCCTCGTTCCTGGATTTCGAGCAGCGGGGCTGTGGTCCCTTTGCGGAGCAGCCATCGCCCTTCCCTCCCGGCCCTCCGCCGGCCGGCTGGCACGTGTTCCCTGGCAGCCTGGCTCCCGAGCCCCGGGCGGTGGGCCACCACGGCCTGGAGCGCCTGACGCCCACCCCACCGGCCTCGGAGGTGCGACCTGCACCCTTGTTCTTCGGCCCTTTGCCGGCCGATACGGTATTCCACCGTGCCGCTCGGGGGGAGTTCGACCTGGTGGTCGCCCTGTACCACGACCAGGGGCTCATCCCCATCAAGGTCCTGGAACCCTTTCAGGCCGTCAACCTCACCCTGGGATTGCCCTTCATTCGCACCAGCCCGGACCACGGTACGGCCTTCGACAAGGCGGGGCACTGGGAGGCGGATGGCCGCAACTTCCTGGAAGCCACCGCCCTGGCCGTCCGGCTCGCCGGGCGCTCCCGGAAGCAATCCTGGTCGGCCCAGGCGCCCAGTATCCAGCTTCCATGAGCCAGCGCCACTGCTTTGGTCCCGGGGCGGACTCTCCTGAGGCACCTCGTCTGGACGAGCCCTGGCCCCGAACGGCCTTGCGACTGGAGGACCGATCTCCGCGGCACCTGGAAGCCCACCTGGACCGGCTAAGGGCGGGGGCCGCGTGCCTGGGATGGGATCACGGCTGGCTGGCCCCCGCGGCGGATGGTCTTCTCTCCTGGCTCGGGGCCCGGGCGCCTCAGGGGGGACAGGCCCTTCGCCTGTTGCTGGAGCCGCGGCGGCTGGTGGCGACCCTGGACCCCTTGCCGAGCGCCCCGTCCCCCTGCCGGCTCATTCCCATGGCCCATCCGATGGCGCACCGGCGAAGGGAGCCCGCCAGTCGCCTCAAGGGTCTATGCGGAGCCTGGCCCAGAGCAGTACTTGCGACCGTCTCAGCCCTCGGAGGCGAGGACGCCCTGCTCACCTGGCCGGACGGAACCCTGGCCGAAACCGCCAGGGCCGCCCTTGCCCTGGAGGTGGGGGGCACCCTCTGGCTACCGCCGCCGGAAGGGCGGGTCGCTAGCCTGGCAGAAGCCCTTGACCTGCCGGTCTGGGCGAAGGCCCGGGGACTTACCCTGCACCAGCATCCCATTCCGCTGGCCAAGGTCCAGGAAGGCCACCTCTGGTGCATGAACGCCCTGCGGGGGGTCTGGCCCGCTACCCTCCTTGGGAAGGCTTCCCTGTGAGGTGGTCATGAACCAGGCCGATCTGTTGGCGGCGATTCTCCTGCCCGTCCCCCCCTGGCTTGGCTTCTGGATCTATCGCCGGAAGGGCCGGGTGGGGTTGAGCTACGGTTATTTTCTCGGGGGGATTCTCTCGCTGTTGGCCCTGCCCTGGCACCACCTGACTGGCCTTCCCATCCCTTCGGCACAACTGGGAGGGGCTCTTTTCGGTTTCACTCTCTTCCTCCAGGCCCAGCGGGAAGGTGTCCAGGGCATCCGGAGGCTTGCCTTCGGCGTGGGTGGAGCCACGGGTTTCCTCGTGCTGCTGCTGATTCGCCTGCACCTGCCCTGGCGGGGGGTGCTCCAGTTCTGGGGTGGGACTTGCCTCGAGGCGCTGCTCTGGCTGCTCTTCAGCGATCTGGCCTACCGCCTCCTGCGTGGGCGGCACCTGGAGCTCAGGGTGCCGCTGGTGGGTGCGGCGGTGGTGCTGCTGGGGGCGTTGTCCCAGTCCCTGTTGCCCGCCGACCTCCCTCGGCTTTCGCTACCCAGCGCCGTTCTGGCAGGCTCCCTGCTCGGACTGGTGGCGCTTCAGCAGCTGCGATGGTTGCGGGACCAGGGTGCCTGGGTGGAGGGACGCGGCGAGGGCCTCAGGATGGCCCTTGCCATTCTGGAAAAAGGAGGCCCCACGGAAGGCCCCGCCCTGAGTCTCGGCCTGGACCCCCGTCAGCCCATGGGCCTGCTGGACGCCAGGGGTCGGCTCCTGGAATCCAATGGGCCCTTCAACGGGCAGGTTGGCCTGCCACGCCATCGCCTGCGGGGTTATGGACTGGATGCCTTGTTCCAGGGACGGGAACTGCCGGTGTGGGATTCAATCCGGAGGCAACTCGAGCAGTTCGGCTGCGCCACCCAGGCTGCAACCCAGGTCAGCGAGGATGGTTCCTTCAGGGAGGTGACACTGCAAGCCACTGCTTTCGACCGCGGCATGGCCCTGCTCTGGGTGGGGGATACGGCTCCGGGTTCCCTCTCCTTCAGGGGCGGGGACGGGGCCCCTTCCGCGCTGGGCGACGAAACCACGCGGCGACTGGCGCTCAACGCTCACATGGCCCTGGCACTGACCCAGGCTGAACTGCGCCGGGGAGCTGAAGGCAGGCCCATGCAGTTACTGGCAGAACGCCTGGAGGGGGTTTCCGCCAGGCTGGCACCCACTCTCGCCTTGGCTGGGACCATGCCCCCCCTGGATGCCCTGGAGGTTCTGGAGGCACTGAAACCCCAGCTCCTCCCGCTACTCCCCGAGGGCCGGACCCTGGTGTTGAAGGTGGCTGCCCTTCCCATCAGGGCCCCGCGAGAGGCTGTCGAGCGGATTGCTACTCAGTTGTTGCTGCATGCGCTGGAGGGGCCCGGCCAGGGGACCATCACGATCTCTCTGGCCCCGGTGCAGTTGGGGGGGCGGTGCTTCGGGTTGCTGCAGGCAGAGGGCGCATGGCAGGGGCCACCCAGGGCCCTGTTCGGCCAGGGCTGGTTGCGCCAATCCGTGATGGAGGCTGGCGGGCTCCTGGAATTGGATCAGGAGGCGGATTCCCGCCTGGTACCAAGGGTCTATCTCCCGACGGACCACGCCCCAGAGGCGGCCCTGCGGGAGCCTCTGAAGGGCCGCAGGATCTGGATCGTGGACCAGGATCCACTGGCCCAGGAGACCTTCCAACGCATGGTGACCCTGGACGGAGGCGAATCCACGACCTTCAGGGATCTCCGCCAGCTGCTTGGGGAGAGCCGGAGTCTCCCTGCCCCCGATGCCATGGTGCTCGAGCGAAGCCATCGTCTCGAGCGCTTCCAGCGAGCCCTGAGAACCTTCCGCAAGGAACCCATCCCCACCCTGGTCATGGGCATGGGCCAGCCCCTGCCCATCAACCCGGCGGAAATGGGGCTTCGGCGCCTGGGCTTCCTGGAGAGGCCGTTCACCCCAGCCCAGTTCACGGAGGCCCTTCTGGCCCTCCTGCGCGCTGGCAGCGAAAACGCCTTGGTCAGGGCCGCGACGGAATGACCCTTCTCGAAATGGCGATTCCGTTACGGGCCCTGATGCCGTCCTCCCCGTCGAAGGCCGATGCGGAATTCGTGATGACGACTTAGTCTGGAACCTGGAGGCAGCATGGGCACGGTGGCAGTCATCCTGGCGGCGGGACTCGGGACCCGCATGAAATCGAGCCTACCCAAGGTGCTGCATCCGATCCTCGGCGACGCCTCCCTGCTCTGGGTCCTGCGCGCCCTGCCGGAGGACCTGGCCGGTGCCCTGGTGGTGGTCCACCATGGCAAGGAAAAGGTGCAGGCCGCCCTCGAACTATGGCAGCAGGCGGGGTTGTTGCCCTGCTCTGTGCAGACCGTGGACCAGGGCACCCCCTTTGGGACGGGGCATGCTCTCCAGGCCTGCATTCCCGCATTGGATCGCCTGGCGCCATCTCGCGTGGTCATCCTGTGTGGGGATGTGCCCCTGATCCCCGCCCGCACCGTTGCCCATCTCTGTGCCTCCGAGGCCCTGCTCCTGGCCATGGATCTGGAGGATCCCGGCTCCTACGGGCGCGTCCTCCAGCACCCGGACGGCCGTCTGTCCGCGATGGTCGAAGCCAAGGATGCGAGTGCCGACCAACTCAAACTCCACCGCGTCAACGGCGGGGCCTATGCCCTGCCCTGGGGCCACCTCAAGGGGGCGCTGGAAGGATTGAGCAACACCAATGCGCAGCAGGAGTACTACCTGACGGATGCGGTCATGGCCGTGGCCCAGAGCCTCCCGGTGCGGGTGGAAGTTTGCCCGGAGGCGGATCTGGCAGGCATGAACTCCCGAGCGGATCAGGCGGCGCTCCAGGCTGTGGCCCAGCACCGGATTCACCAGCACTGGATGGCCGAAGGGGTCTCGTTCCTTCATGCCGACAGTGCCCTGGTGGGTCCCCGCGTCAGCCTGAGCCGGGATGTGACCATCGAGCCGGGAGTGCGGCTGGAGGGCGCAGTCTCCATCGGTCAGGGCTCGATCATCGGCCAGGGGACGATCATCCGGGAGGCCGCTCTGGGGGAAGGTGTAGAGGTGCGGCCCTACTGTGTCATCGAGCAGGCCCAGGTGGCGGCGGGTGCCAAGATCGGCCCCTTCGCACGGCTGCGCGAAGGCACGGACCTGAGGGAAGGGGTCCACATTGGCAATTTCGTGGAGACCAAAAAGGCGACGCTCCAGGCCGGGGCCAAGGCCAACCACCTGGCCTACCTGGGCGATGCCGAAATCGGCGAGGGCACGAATATCGGCGCGGGTGTCATCACCTGCAACTACGATGGCGTGAACAAGCACCGCACCACCATTGGCAGGCATGTCTTCGTGGGTTCGGACTCCCAGCTCGTGGCCCCGGTCACGCTGGGCGATGGATCCCTGATCGGGGCTGGCAGCACCATCACGCAGGATGTCCCGGCCGATGCCGTGGCCCTGAGCCGCGCCCCCCAGACCCATCGCGAGGGAGGCGCTTCCAGGCTCCGTCTGCGCCTCCGCCAGGCGAATCGGGTAAGCTGATTCTTCATACCGGAGCCCCATGGTCCTCAGCACTGTTGACAAACTGGGCACTGCCATTCTGGGTGCCATGGATACCGCCGGGGATTTTGCGGTGCTTTCCGGCCGGACCTTCGCTGCCATCTTCAAGCGTCCCTTCGACGGCGCCAACCTGCTGAGGCAGTTCCAGGCGGTGGGCATCAATTCATTGCCGGTGGTCCTGCTCACCAGCCTGGCGGTGAGCATGGTGTTTGCGGTACAGCTGGCGTTCGGCTTCCGCCAGTTCCAGGCGGAGGGGCTGGCCGCGCAGGTGGAGGGCCTTGCGGTTGTGCGTGAGCTGGCGCCGGTGATCACTGGCCTCATGTTGTCGGGCAGGGTTGGAAGCGCCATGGCGGCGGAACTGGGCACCATGCAGGTGACCGAGCAGATTGACGCGCTGGAATGTTTGGCCACCGATCCGATCCAGTACCTGTTCGTGCCGCGGCTGCTGGCTGCCATGGTGATGTTGCCGATCCTCACCGCCGTTTCCATCTATATCGGTTTCTGGGGAGGCTACCTCGTCCTGGTGGGCGTCGAGGGCCAGAGCGCCTTCGTCTACGGGGGCGAATTCTACAAGCTGCTGGCCTTCCGG
>JBBIHT010000120.1:0-6524 GCA_037446845.1 Geothrix sp.
GGCCCCGCTCCAGGCCCAGGGCCTGGCGATCCATGTCCCCCACCATCCGCAGCAGATCCCGGAGGTCGTCGAGGAGGCCTATCGTGACCTCCTGGAGGGTCCACAAGCCCGAGTTTTCATGTTCGAGATCCCGCTGGTGCTGTTCGAGCGCCCGCTCCAGGCTGGAGGTCCCAGCGGTGGTCTGATCAGCGAGGGCCTTGAGATGGCCGCCAATGGCAGCCAGGCTGGCGCCCCCCCCACTCTGCTGAGCGAGGATGGCCGCGTTCACCGCCAGGAGCCCCGCCTGCTGGGCCACGGAATCCAGCTCCCGCATGGACCCCTGGGCAGAGCCGAAGGAGCGGATGCGTCCCTGGGCCTCGCCCCGGAACCCCTCCATCCGGCGAGCCAGCCCCTCGACCCGATCCCGCACCGAGTCGGCAGCGAGGCGGAACCGCTGCAGCGCCTCGGCCCGGGCATGGCCCTCCTCGATGAGGCCCGGCGTCTGGGCGGCCAGTCCCTTCACCTTCAGGCTGAGCCTGGCCCCCTGGCGGAGCCCCTTGTCCGCGAGCCGCGCCAGCGCCTCCTCCTCCCGCCTCAGGCGAGGGAAGACATCGTGCAACTCCTCCAGCAGGTGATGGAACTGGTCCAGGCCCGTGCAGAGCTGGTCCAGGCAGTCCATGAAGAGCTGGCTCTGCTGCCGGTACTGATCCGCCCTCAGCCGGTGGTTCGATTCGATCTCTTCGGAGTGGAAGGCCCGCTCCAGGGCGGCCTTGAGCTCCTTCCCGATGCGCTGCATGTCCTGGACGACTGCCAGCCGGGTCTCCCGCTGCCGCGCATGACTGCGCTCGATGGCGGCCAGCACCTCATCCAGTTCCCGCCAGTCCCGCTGCTGGGCCGCCTGCAGCTCAGCCAGCTCCGTCCGCTGGTCCTGGGCGGAACGGGCCAGGGATTCCACGGCCCCTGCCAGCAGCCGGTCGGATTCGGCCACGCCTTCCTGCAGCCGCCCCACCAGGGGCTCGCCCAGGAGCATCCGGTGCACCCGGTCCTGCAGGAGCCGCGAGGAAATCCCCACCCGATGCCAGCGCCACCAGGCCTTGGCCAGCACCAGCAGGCCGGCCGCCCCGGGCAGCCAGCAGGTAGGCCACGGCGCCCAGGGCGGGCAGCCAGACGAGGTCATCGGACATGCGGGACCTGCGGGCCTGTTGCCACCAGGATCGGCTGAGTTTCAGGAGCTGCTCTTTGACCATGCGATCCCATCGGCCAGATCGGGATCCAAGCCAAGAATTGGTGCCTTCATAGGGACCGCCAGAGCACCTCGTAGCTGCGCAGGTTCCCCCCCAGTTCCCTCACCAGGCGTTCCCGCAGCAGCCCCGTGAGGGCCTGCTGGGCGGGATTGGAGGGGGCGGCCACCGGGGCGGCCTCGGCCCCCAGCGTCCTCAGCAGCCGGAGATGCTCCCGGCACCCCTGGGGGAGCGCCTCCCCGGGATCCAGGGGCGTGCAGGCCGAACAGCGCCAGCCCTCCTGGGGGCTCAGCAGGACGAACGGGGCCTGCTCGCTCCCGCAGTGGCCGCAGCGCCGGGAGTCGGGCAGCACTCCGAGGCAATGCAGCAGCCAATGCTCCGCGTAGGCCAGGATGCCCAGGGCATTGTCCGGGTCGGCCTTGAGAGCCCGCCCGCAGGCACTGAGCAGGCGATAGAGCCGTTCGTCCTCCACGCCCTCACGCGCCACGCGGTCGAAGAGATCCGCCAGGCAGGCCATGACCAGGCTGGATTCCAGGTGGCCCAGGGTCAGTGGGCTGAAGCTCAATTCACAGCCGGTGACCCGCTTGAGCTCCGTCTGTTCCTTGCCGTAAAAGGTCACCCGGACCATCCCCAGGGGTTCGAAGGCAGCCACCCACTTGGCCTTGGGCTGCTTCACCCCCTTGGCCAACCCCGCCAGGCGCTCGCCGTGGGCCGACAGGAAGGACACCACGGCGCCCCCCTCCGCGAAGGGCACGCTCTTGAGAACAATGGCTTCGAGGGTCCGCAACACCCTCCTAGTCTGCCCGGATTTCGCCCCGGGGCTGTCCCACCCTCGGCGGGGCGCGGCCTCCGATAGACTGCCTGGATGCGCCTGCTGCTTTCTCTTGTGCTTCTCCTGGCATGCCTCCCGGGCCCGGCCCAGGCCCCCCGCCTTCAGGCCTACCGGCAGTGGCTCGGGGGGCTGGAAGTGGGCGGGTCCACCCGGGATCTGCGACAGGAGGGGCCGGACCAGGTGAACTTCGAACGGGAATGGCTCACCCTGGCGCGCCTGGGCCAGGAGATTCGCCAGGAGGTCACTGAAACCATTCGGAAACACCCCGATGGCACCCTGGATTTCCAGTGGAGAATGCAGCTCTCGGCGGAGCCCTTCGAGGGCACCGCCCGGTGGTCCCCCCGGAGTCCCGGCCTGCTGTCCATTCAGCCGAAGGGCGGACTGGAACTGACCAAGGCGGTGCCGCCGGGGGCCATCCTGTGGCCCGAAGACCTGGAATCGCAACTGAAGGAAGCAGCCCGCAACCACGCGAGCCTCCAGGTCACCAGCTTCTCCTTCCCGATCCAGCAGTGGATCCAGCTGGAGCTGAGGCCCGAGGGGCCGTCCCCCCTTCCGGGCTTCCCCGATGCCATCCGCTTCACGGGCTTTGAAAGCCAGGGGGGCACCCGCGCGCCGGTGGCGCTGTGGGTCTCGCCGGAGGCCGGGGAGCTGAAACATCGCAGCACCCTCGGCAATCTGACCCTGCTCTCCCAGCGGAAAGAGCTCCCCGCCCCCACGGAACCCGCCGGGGCCGCGGGGTTTTTCGAACGCACCCTCCAGCCCCTGCCGCTTCATCCATTCCTGCCCTGGCTGGAAGACCTCACCCTCCGCGCTGAGGGTGGCGCACCCGACCTGCCCGTGGATGCCCAGCAGCAGCGGCTTGGCGCCGGGCGCTGGCGCCTGCGCCGGGCCCTGCCCCCCTCGGGCCCTGAGTTGAGCCAGGGGCCCAGTCGCGGAACCCCGGTTCCCGCCGAGGCCCGGTACCTGGCTCCCACCCCGCTGGTTCCCTTCGAGGATCCGGCCTTCGACGGCCTGGTGCGGCGGCTGGCCCTGCCACCGGCCCTGCCCCGCTGGGAGATCGCCCGACGGGTCACGGAGTTCGTTTTCGAATGGATCACCGAAAAGGACTACTCGGTGGGCTTCGCCTCCGCGCTGGAGGTGTGCCGCAGACCCAAGGGGGACTGCACCGAACATGGCGTCCTGGCGGTGGCCCTGCTCCGGAAACTGGGTATCCCCGCCCGGGGCGTCACCGGCTGGGTGGGGCTGGGGGAAACCCTGGGCCTCCATTTCTGGGTGGAAGTGCACCTCCAGGATCGCTGGGTTCCCCTGGATCCCACCTTCGACCAGGCCCCAGCCTCGGCCCTGCGCCTCAAGCTGGGCGACTCGGACCTCGCCGATCTCGGCACCCTGGGCTGGGAAGGCGCGGCCATGGCCTTCTCGGGGGTGCGCTGGGTGCCTGAACGGGTGGGCGACCAACCCTGGCCCGGGCGCCTGGCGGCCCAGGGGGAGGTGCTGGAGGCGCCCGGCGGCCTCCGCCTGCGCCTCGCCGGGGCCAAGTGGAGGCTGGAACCTGGAGGGATGCAGGCTCAGGTGGGGACCGGCACCTGGCTCTTCAGGGCGGCCCCGCGCCCCGGGGAACAGCAGCTCTCAGGCTGCCACCGGCTCGGGGGACCCCAATCCCTGCGCACCGGGTGGTGGGACCCCGCTGCCAGGGCATTATGGCTGGACCTGGGCGGCGGGCATTGGGGCCTCTGGTCAGAGGTGACGGAACCGGAGGCCTACCTGCTGCTGGATCAGCTGACAGTCCTGCCGTCGCCTGGCTGACGGGGAGCCAAGGCCTCCCCCTGCTGCTGCTCGCAGTGCTCCCGCAACTGCTCCAGGCGCTGGGCCACAGCCAGACTGTCCTCGTCTCCCCAGCAGCTGGTGAGCCGTTCAGCCATGGCCTGGACGGGCCCATCGAGCCGCTCCATCAGGCGCCGCCCCTTGGGGGTGATGACCACGCGGCTCACCCGGCGATCCTTGGCATCCGCCACCCGCTTCACCAGCCCCTGCAACTCCAGGCGATCCACCAGGCGGGTCACATTGGCGAACCGGTAGATCATGCGCTGCTCGATTTCATAGACCGGATGCCCCTTGACCGGGCCGCCCCGGGCAATGCGCAGGACATTGTATTGCTGGATGGTGAGCCCATGGTCCTCGAAGAGCCGCTCCTGGATTCGGACCACAGTCTCGCGGGTGAGCATCAGCTGGAGCAGGACCTGAATTCCCGGTGCGGGGAGCCGGGACATCTTCAGTTCTTCCTGTAGCGACATGGGCACCTCATAGCTTTGAGGCCAAGGATCCCCCCTTCCATGGGATTCTGGAAGGTCACAGGAGCGTTTCTTGGCATCCATCGCACTGAGTTTGATCAATGTCACGAAGCACTATGGCTCGGACCCCATCCTGAAGGGCCTGAGCCTGGGCCTGTTCGAAGGGGAGAAGGTGGGCCTCATCGGCCGGAATGGCGCAGGGAAGAGCACCCTGTTCCGCCTGCTCAGCGGCGATGAAGCCCCCGATTCCGGGGAAGTGGTCATCACCCAGGGCCTGCGCATTGCCCGGCTCAGCCAGGAGCCCCACTTCCAGCCGGGAGCTACTGTCCAGCAGGCCCTGGAGGCGGCCCTGGGCGACCACGCCGCCTTGCTGGCACGCCACCAGGCTATCCATGACGCGATCCACCAGGCCGATGGCGCAGCCACCGGTCGCCTCTACGACGAGCTGCAGACCCTTGAGCACCAACTGCACCGCTGGGGCTGGGATCTCATGCCCCGTCTGAAGTCGGCGGCCACCACCTGGGGCCTGCTGGACCTGGACGCCGAGGTGGAAGCCCTGTCGGGAGGGTGGCGGAAGCGGGTGGCCCTGGCCCAGGCCTGGCTGAAGGAGCCCGACATACTGATCCTGGATGAGCCCACCAACCACCTCGATCCCGAACAGGTCGAGCGGCTGGAAGCCTGGTTGCAGGGGTACCAGGGCGCCCTGTTGCTCATCACCCATGACCGCCACCTGCTGGATTCGGTGGTGGACCGCATGCTCGAACTGGAAGATGGGGGTTTGCGGAGCTACGAAGGCGGGTACAGCGACTACCTGCTGGAGAAGTCGGACCGGGCCTTCCGGGAAGCGCGGCTCACCGCGCATATGCAGAACCGGCTCCGGCGCGAGATGGCCTGGCTCGGACGGGGCGCCAAGGCCCGCACGAGGAAATCCAAATTGCGCATCCAGGAGGTACTGGATCTGAAAGACACGGTGGAGGACCGGACCCGCCTGGAGGTACACCAGGATCTGGCCTTCGCCGCCGGGGCCAACCGCAGCGACGCCCTGCTCCGCACCGAGGCCCTGGGCTTTGCCTATGCAGGTGGGGTCGAGCTGCTGGATGGCCTGGAGTTGTGGCTCCAGAGAGGCATGCGCATCGCCCTGCTGGGCCCCAACGGGACCGGAAAATCCACGCTCCTGAAAGTCCTGCTCGGCGAGCTGGAACCCACGGCGGGTGCGGTTTTCCGCCATCCGAAGATCGCCGTCACCGCCATTTCCCAGGGCCGCGGCGAACTGGATGCCTCGCGCAGCATCCTGGACAACCTGGCCGACCGGGCCACGGTGGTGCCTTCGGGCAACGGCACCCTGCCGGCCCATGTGTACCTCACCCGCTTCGGGTTTCCCGTGGACCAGCAGGCTCGCCGCGCCGATACCCTCAGCGGTGGCGAGCGGAACCGGCTCCTGCTGGCCAAGGCCATGCTCAGTCCGGCGGACCTGCTGGTGCTCGATGAGCCCACCAACGACCTGGACATCCCCACCCTGCAGAACCTGGAAGAGGCCCTGATGGGGTTCGGGGGTTCCCTGCTGGTCGTGAGCCACGACCGCTTTTTCCTGGATCAGGTGGCCACCCACACCCTGGCCTGGAACGGGGCCGGGACGCCCCGCTGGGAACTGTACGAAGGCCCCCCCGCCACGGCGCGCAGCCTGCGCCTGGCCAGGAGCCAGGAGCAGCAGCCCTCAAGCCGGCCCGGGAGCAGCCGCGAGGCCGCCAAGGCGACCCCGGCGCGGGCCAGAAAACCCGGCCTGTCCCAGAAGGAACAGCGACAACTGGCCCACATCGAGCAGTCCCTGGAATCCCTGCAACAGAAGCTAGCGGCCCTGGACCAGGTGACCGCCGACCCCGGTGCCTTCCTCCGCGCCGACAGCCCCGGCCATCAGGCCCTGCGAGAACGGGAGGCCACGCAGGCACAGCTGGAAGCCTGCGAGCTGGTCTGGCTAGAGCTGGAGGAGAAACGCCAGGAAGCCCTGCCCCGTTGATCCCGTCACAATTTCCCCCACCAGCCCCCTGCCCATCCGGTTCTCGTTACCCTGGAACCTGACCTTTCTCTGGAGTGACCATGCGCCCCATGTCCCTGTTGCTGACCCTCCCCGCCGCGGCGCTGGTCGCCCAGGCCCCCACCCCCGCCGTAGACTTGGCCCAGAAGTTC
>JBBIHT010000121.1:0-6449 GCA_037446845.1 Geothrix sp.
GTAGGAGTAGCGGTAGACGGGGGGGCCAAAGATCTGTTCGGTGTGAAGGGCCGGCGTGGCGGTCAGGCCGATCTTCACCGCATCGAAATACTCCACGACCCGCCGGTACTTCGAGACATAGTCATCAAAGTCACGGAAGGCCAACTCGGCGTCGCTCATCTCCCGATCCAGGAGGTAGCCCCGGTGGCACTCATCCACGAGGATGCAGTCGTACTGATCCACCGGAGGCAGGTCGGCGCCGGGCTCAGCGAAGAGGATGCGCTTCACCATGGCCTGCACGGTGGCAATCTGCACTTTGGTGTCCGGGTCTGGTGCCTGGTCTCCAAGTTCCTTCAACCCGAAGATGTCGGTAAAGGTCTGGAGGCTTTCCATGCGGGAATCTTTGAACGCCCCGGCGGCCTGATCACCGAGCGCATTCCGGTCCACCAGGAAGAGCACCCGCCGGAATCGACGGGTCTTCAGCAAGCGATAGACCATGGCGATGGCGGTTTTGGTTTTGCCGGTGCCGGTAGCCATGGCCAGGAGAAGGCTCCGCCGATCCTCGGCCAAGGCGGCCTCAGCCGCCTGGATGGCCTGGATCTGGTAGTGCCTCAGGTTGAACCCGTATTCAAAGGCCTCGGTGCTCAACTGGGCGTGGGCAGCATCCTGGTCCTGGCGGATTACCGCCTGCAGTCCCTCTGGCGTGTACCAGCCTTGCAGGGGCCGGCGCAGGTTCTGATCCCGGCGAAGGTCCCGGAACCAGATGCCCGAGAGCTCACCCACCTGGGCCAGATAGGGGCGTCCGTTGGCGGAAAAGGCGAAGGGCACTTTGAAGGGCCCCCAGGCTCCATGGAACTGAAGGTCTGGACTCGCCTGGATGTCCCGGCTGTAACGCTCCGCTTGGGTGAGCACCGAGGCCACATTCTTGTTCTTGCGCTTGGCCTCGACCACGGCCAGGGCCTGGAGACCTGTGAACAGGACATAGTCCGCAGGTCCCGAGGCTGTGGGCCACTCGGCGATGGCCAGGTTCTTTCCGCGCTGTGGCCGGGTGCCGAGGCTAAACCGGAGGCGCTCTGAGTCGACCTCCCAACCAGCGTCCCGGAGTTGCTGGTCGATCAGGCGGCGGGTGCTGGCTTCATCCAGGTTGATGCTTTCGGACGCCTGGTTGGCCGCTACCAGTTGTTGCTGCAGGTCGGCCGTCGGGGCCTGGGCGGCTTGAACCTGGAGAGCGGAAAGGCTTTCCGCAAGCCTGATCCTGTCGGCATCAGCTTCTTCCGCGAACCGTTCATAGAATGCCCGGTCCTCAGCCTCCTTCTGGGCCCTGGCTTCGGCGCTGAGCCTGGCCTGAGCTTCTTCCTCGGCCCGCAATCGAGCGCGATCAGCTGCGGAACGGTGGGCTTCGGCTTCCCCTCGGAGGCGATCCATCTCCTCCTTGAGGGTTGCCACCTCGGATTCAGGCTCCCTGGGTGGAAGGAAGGGACCGGCCTTGAAACTAGGCTGGTGGAACGCCCGGACGAACCAGACAGACCATTCCCTGGCCAGCTTCAGTAGCGCCAGGGCGGAGCCATGGTCGCCCTCCAGGTGATGAGTCGCGCGGTTGCCTTCCACCCGCAGGGCGTGGAAAAGCTGGATCACCCGAGGGTCCAGGTGCCCCTCGTCCTTCAGGCGCCGGATCAGGTCGACCTGGGGCTCCTCCAGGCTGCGGTAGATCCCGAGCCGGGCGGCAAGGACACCAGCGGCCATCTCTCCGAACTGGCGAAGTTTCATGGCACAGGTGTTTGGATCGTCTGTGAAATACCGCTCTGCGAGCACACCAAGCCGAAACAGTTGGGGTTGCACCTGTTCCAAATGGGCAAAATTTGTGTCCGATGAGGTCATGGAGGGCCATGGAAAGACGACCAGAATACCTGCTAAGAACCTGGATTACCGTCACCTTCACGCACCTGGGCCTGAAGAACTTGGCAATCAAAACCAGCCAAACCGGATTTGTAACGATTGTCCCCGTGGGGCCCAAGGCCCCAGATTTATGTCCAACGGGTGTCTTCAATTTCTAGTCCCGCCCTCATTGATGTCTATCGGGAGGCGGCTAAGGACATCCTATGGCTCGTTCTGGAACCGCGGGCTTTCCCAGAGTGGGACAACAGTGTGACAACGACGAAAAAGGCCGCCCAACGAAGGCGGCCTAAGTGTTGTATTGATTGGAGCCAACTACAGGATTCGAACCTGCGACCTGCTGATTACGAATCAGCTGCTCTACCAGCTGAGCTAAGTTGGCGCTGGTTTTCCAGTTTGCCTGGGAGGGGGCTGCAGATCAACTGGAGCCTGAATACGGGATTCTGGGCCCAGCCGGATCGTGCAAGCCCGATCGCTTGGTGGTAGGCTCCGGCCAACACTGGAGGTCTCGTGGTTCCGCCATCCGGCAAGAAGGTTTTCGTCCTCGACACGAATGTCCTCCTCCATGACCCCAACTCCATCCTCCATTTCCAGGAACACGATGTCGTCCTGCCCATCGTGGTGATTGAGGAAATGGATCATTTCAAGAAGGATTCCACCGAGGTGGGCCGGAATGCCCGTGGCGTATCCCGCCTGTTGGACCACATGCGCACCACCGGCTCCCTGAGCAGCGGGGTCCCTTTGGAGGGCGGTGGTTCCCTCAAGGTGGATGTGGTGGCCCACAGCCTGGATGTGGGGATACTCACGGCAGACAAGAACAAGGCGGACAACCAGATCCTGGCCTGTGCACGGGAATTGCACAACACCTGCAAGGAAAGGGTGATCCTGGTCACCAAGGACACCAACCTGCGCATCAAGGCCGACGCCATAGGGGTGCAGGCGGAGGACTACACCACGGACCGGGTGGAAGTGGATGATCTCTACACTGGGCACAAGACCTGGGAGGTGGGCTCGGCCCAGGTGGATGAGCTCTACGATGGGGGGCTCAAGCCGGACCCATCCCTGGCCCTCTATCCCAACCAGTTCCTGACGCTGGTGGACAGCTCCAACCCCAGCCATACGGCCCTGGGCCGTTTCATGGTGGGAGAGGGGCTCATGCGGCCCCTGCACCGCCTCGACGCCCCTCCCTGGGGAATCAAGCCACGAAACCGGGAGCAGCAGTTCGCCATGGAATTGCTCCTCGACCCTTCAGTCCAGGTGGTGACCCTGCTCGGAAAGGCGGGCACGGGAAAGACGCTCCTGGCCATTGCCGCAGGCCTGCAGCAGGTGGTGGATGACGAGGCCTATGACAAGATCCTGGTGAGTCGGCCCGTGATGCCCATGGGCCGGGACCTGGGTTATCTGCCCGGGGATATCAGCGAAAAATTGCGCCCGTACATGCAGCCCATCTACGACAACCTCGAGTTCATCGTCGCGGCCAATACCGAGGCCCGCAAGCGCAGCACCATGACCGGCGGCCAACTGGAGGAGGCGGGGTACCTCAGCGTCGAGCCCCTGACCTACATCCGAGGACGCAGTATTCCCAAGCAGTACCTTGTGGTGGACGAGGCGCAGAATCTGACCCCACACGAGGTAAAGACGATCCTCACCCGGGCGGGCGAAGGCACCAAGGTCATTTTCACCGGTGACCCCCATCAGATTGACAACCCCTATGTGGACGCCAGCACCAATGGCCTCAGCTTCCTGGCCGAGCATTTCAAGCAGCTCGATATCTCTGGCCATGTGACCCTGCAGAAGGGTGAGCGCAGCAGGCTGGCAGAGCTCGCCAGCAACCTTTTGTAGGAGTCCTCCATGGCGGAAGGGTCCTGGGACAACAGCGGGCAGGTTGTTCAACCCAGCAAGGGGTTGCCGCTCTGGAGCAAGGTTCTGCTGGGTTGTGGGATCGCTCTGCTGGTGACCCTGGCGACCTGCGTGGGTGGCCTGACCTTCCTTGCGCACAAGATCCAGCAGGATCCCGGAGGGGCCGGGCGCTGGTTCATGGGCTTCGCCGCAGACAAGATTGGCCCCGACTGGGAGGCGTTCAGCCGCGTGGTTGAACAGCTCCGCACACCCGAGGGTTGCCGGGTGGTCTACGCCGAGAACCCCGATCTGGCCCGGACTTGGCCCCAGGAGTCGGATTTTCTCGAGGCCGCGGAATCCTGGCGGCCCCGGCTGGCGGCGGTGCCCCCCCTGGGGCCTGAACTCCTGGGCCAAGGGGGGGTAACCATCAGCCGGGAGTTCCATGGCCAGGTCAGGGTGGACTGGCGGCCCAGGGAAGGCGCCCGGGTCACCGTCACCTTCCAATCCGCCCACCGGCGGGGTGATGCCAGCCCGCGGAAGCTGGCCTCCCTGGATGTTCACTGACTCATCCGCATTGAGCCCGGGAGGGTTTTCCGCCAAGATTCAGGCATGACTGCATGCTCTGGATCCGTATCTGAGGCCATGGCCCTGCTCACGAAGGGCACCGTGACCTGCCACAAGGCAGATCAGCTGGAGGCCAAGCTGAAGGAGGGGCGCCCTCTGCGGATCAAGGCTGGCTTTGATCCCACCGCGCCGGATCTGCATCTCGGCCACGGCGTCCTCATCCGCAAGATGGCCCAGTTCCAGAAGCTGGGCCATGAGGTGACCTTCCTGATCGGCGACTTCACAGGCCTCATCGGGGATCCCACGGGCAAGAAGGCCACCCGCCCGCCCCTGTCGCGGGAGGAAGTGCTGGCCAATGCCGAGACCTACAAGGCCCAGGTCTTCAAGATCCTGGATCCGCAAAAGACCAGGATCCGTTTCAACAGCGAATGGTTCGGCAGCCTTGCAGGCGAGGGCTGGATTCGCTTGGCATCTCGGTTCACCGTGGCCCAGATGCTGGAGCGCAACGATTTCGCCAAGCGCATGGACGCACACGAGCCCATCGCCTTGCATGAACTGCTCTACCCGCTGGTCCAGGCCTACGATTCCGTGGCCCTGGAGGCGGATGTGGAGCTGGGGGGCAATGACCAGCTCTTCAACCTCATGCAGGGGCGCATCCTCCAGGAAGCCTCGGGCCAGAAACCCCAGGTGGTCCTCACCGTGCCCCTGTTGCAGGGGCTGGATGGCATCGAGAAGATGTCCAAGAGCCTGGGCAACTACATCGGATTCATGGAGGATGCCGACACCCAGTTCGGCAAGGCCATGAGCATCAGCGACACCCTGATGTGGGAATGGTACCTGCTCCTCACCGACAAATTGCCTTCGGAGATCGGATCCTTGAAGCAAGGCCATCCCATGGATGCCAAGAAGGGCCTCGCCAGGCAGATCGTGGCGGATTTCCACGGCCCCGACGCGGCCCGGGAGGCCGAGGAGCGCTGGATCCGGCGTTTCTCCGAGCGGAAGCAGGACGAGGCACCGCAGGTGTCTGTGCCCTCAGCGGTGGATGTGCCGCTGACACGGTTGCTGGTGGAGCGTGGCCTGGCCTCCAGCCGCAAGGAAGCCGAGCGCCTGATGCTGCAGGGCGGGGTGAGCCTGGATGGTTTGAAATGCCAGGATCCGGCCCTGCGCCTCACGCTGCGCGCCGGGGAGGTCCTGCTGGTGAAGGCCGGAAAACTCAAAATCGAGCGATGGGTGATCTCATGAGCCTGCCTGCCCTCAAGGATCTCTTCACGCGGCGCCGGGAACGAGCCACCGGCGTCTGGACCCTGGGGGAGGATCCCAAACGCACCATCTTCCTCGAAGCCGGGGATGTGGTGTTCGCCACCAGCACCCATCCCCTGGACCGCCTGACCCACCTGCTGGTGGAACGGGGCCGGCTCACCCAGGCCCAGCTCGACTACGCCATGGCCAACCTCAACCCCACCATGTCCGTGGGCAAGAACCTGATCCAGATGGGTTTCATCACCCAGAGGGATCTACTGGAGGTGGCCAGGGCCCAGGTGGAACGGGTGGTGTGCGCCAGCCTAGCCACCCCCGCGGAAGGGCCCAGGTTCGAGGCCAAGGAATTGGACGCCACCACGGTTCGGCTTCCCTTCGATACAGCCGCCATGTTCCTGACCGGGCTGCTGGCCCTCCAGGACCGTGAGGGACTCTTGGAAATGCTCGGCCCCCTGAACCAGGTGGTGGTCCTGGAAGGGCGCAAACACCAGGACCTTACCCTGCCAGGGGACCTGGCCAGGCTCCCCGGCCTCATGGACGGCAGCCGAACCCTGCTTGAACTGGGCCGCGAAACGGGCATTGAGCCATTCCGCATCGGGGCCTTCGCCCTCTTCCTGCGGGAAATGGGCTGGGCGAGGCTGCATGAGATCCCCTCCCTGGACCGGCAGGCGGTGGCCCAGGTGCTGGCCCCCGCGGAAGCCCCGCTCAGCCCGAACCTGCCCGAGGCCACGCTGACCCCCGCTTCCACCCTCATCGCCCAGATCCATGCCAGCCAGCAACCGACGACAAACCTGGACCATCTGGCCGAGGCCCTGGATCAACTGGGCCCCGAGGATGAGGTGGAGGTCGAGGATCCCTTCCCACCCGAGCCAGAACCCACGCCCCAGCCGGGTCCCGAAATCGCCCTGCCCCGGTGT
>JBBIHT010000122.1:0-6410 GCA_037446845.1 Geothrix sp.
CCGGAATTGTACGGCCGCGTGAAGCCTATGCTTTTTGGATCTTGCTCGCCCTCGCTCAGCGAGATCGCACAGGACTTGCGTCGGATTGAGTTCGGAATTGCGGAGATGAGGAATCGCTTCGGGAACGAATCGATGTTCTACTTCCACTTGCCGGTCGCCTCGACAATGGTGATGTAGCGATCGATGGGAAGGTCCGTGAACAGTTCTACGCGACCGCTGGGCCGCGGCCAGCGGATTTCGAGGCGATCGATTTTGGCATGCGAGCCGATGCCCAGGACTTCGCGCGGATCGTGCGCAGCGAGATTCGCGCCAGCCTTCGCGATGCGGCCGCCGCCCTTTCGGCCACCGAGCTCTATACCTCCAAGCGCCAGGGGTTCGTGAGCCAGGTGCCCAAGGCCCTCAAGGCGGCGTTCGAGGCTCGGGGCATCAGCCTGGAGCAGATGCTGCTGCGGAATGTCATCCTGCCCGATCAGATCACCAAGGCCATCAATGACAAGATCAGTGCCGACCAGGACGCCCAGAAAATGGCTTTCGTGCTGCAGAAGGAGAAGCAGGAAGCCGAGCGCAAACGCATCGAGGCCGAGGGTCAGGCCCGGGCCCAGCAGATCGTCAGCCAGAGCTTGACGCCCCAGATCCTCGAGAACAACCGCATCCAGGCCCTTCGCGAAATCGGCGCCAAGGGCAACCTGATCATCACCCCCATGGGCGGCGCCACGCCCTTGATCCAGGTATCCCAGAAGCGTTGATCAAAGCGAGGCTGGGCTGGCCTTCTCGGCCTTGAGGTGCAGGACCACCTTGATGATCTGGCCCTCCCGCAGGACATCGAACATCACATCGTCCCCGGGAGGTTCCAGTTCGAGCATCGCCGCCAGGTGCCCATTGCTTTCGATGGGGCGGCCTTGGTAGGCGATGAGGATATCGCCGACCCTGTTCACATGGCCCCTGCCATCCAGCTGGAGGGGGATGAGGCCAGCTCGGCCCGCGGGGGAATCGCGCTCCACGGACATGACCACCAGGCCTCTCTGGATGCCCAGGGTCTGGAGGGCGACCCCGGCGTTCATGACATCAAACCCCATGCGAGGAGGATTGAGCTGGCCCTTGGCGATGAGTTGGGGCACCACGCGGTTGAGGGTATCCACAGGGATGGCGAAGCCGATGCCCACGGAAGCGCCGGTGGCCGCCGCGATGGCGGTGTTCATGCCAATGAGGCGGCCTCCGCTGTCCAGGAGGGGGCCGCCGGAGTTCCCCGGATTGACAGCGGCGTCCGTCTGGATGGCATTCAGGATGCTCGTGCTGTAGCCCGTTTCGATTTCCCGCTTCAGGGCGGAAATGACGCCCTTGGTCAGGGAATGATCCAGGCCGAAGGGATTCCCGATGGCCATGACCGACTGGCCCACCACCAGATCGGCACTGCGTCCCAGCCGGATGGGTGTCATGGAGGCCAGGGGAGCGAAGACCTGGATGACGGCGATGTCGTAGGCGAAACTGAACCCGATCACCCGGCCCTTGTAGGCCTTGCCATCCGCCAGGGTCACTTCCACCTCGCTCACATCCTCGATGCGCTTGCCGCCTTCCTCCCAGGTGATGACATGGTGGTTGGTGACAATGTGGCCCCATTCATCCCAGATGAATCCGGTGCCCGTGCCGATGGGAATCTTGGTGTTGTCCTGGGTGTGGACGCCCTGGCCCTGCAGAATCGCCGCGACATTCACCACACTGGGCTTGGCTTCCCGGAAGCGGCGAATGGTATTCTGCTCTTCCGGGTGGAGCGCGGGGCGGGGGGCCGGCCGCCGGGGCTGCGAGCGGGAGCGAAACCGCTCGATGGTGGATTCCTCCGTGGGAGGTTTGGCCACGGTCTGGGCCAGCAGGGGCAGGGCGGTGAGCAGGAGAAGGGCGCGGATCATCGGGGCTCCGGGAAGCAGTATGGCCTGACTGGGCAAGGGGCCATCCAGGGGGGCCTGGGAAGAAGGCCCTCGGCGATCTAAGCTCATGGGATGTTTCGTTTCCCCAGGCGACCCTCCCGGCCCATGGTGTTCCTGGGCCTGGCCCTGCTCCTGCTCCTCCTCGGGGGCGGCGGCATCGCCTGGCTGCTGGCTCGGGAAGGTCTGCGCAAGCCACTGCGGGTGCTGCTCATCGTTCCCCCCACAGCCCGGGAGGATCGGGGCCTGGACGGCGCAGAAATTCGGGCCCTGGGGGCCCTGGCACAGGAGCACCTGGAGGTGGGGGGCGCCTTCTCGGTGACCCAGGTATCGGCACCTCCCCCCCAGTGGGATCTGTTCCGGGGGAAACCCCGCACCCTCCTGGTCCTTCTGGAGCCCCAACGGTCCGGGAACCAGCTGGCCCTGTCCTACCGATATGCCTGGGGCAATCACCTGCCGCGCACGGGGGATCCCGGCTGGGTGCCCGCGCCCATGCCTCTCCTGGCGCCCGCCGAGGCCTTCCGGCACCTGGCCACTCGCTTTCCGGCACCCCTGAAGGGCGACACCACACCCCTCACCCCCCAGGATCCGGGTGCCTTCTGGAACTTGATCCGGGCGGGCGCCTGGCGCCTGGAAAATGCGCATCTTGACGAAGCCCTGGCGCTAGCCGAGCAGGTGGCCCAACGGGAGCCCCGTTGTGCCACCGTCTGGCTGCTCCTCGGCAACCTTCGCTACAGGAGGATGCTCAATGAACCTGGCGCCATTCTGAGCGAGCAGCAGGCGGCGGCGGAGGATCTGAGGCGGGCCCTGGAGTGTGCGCCCGTCCATCCCCGCGCCGCCTTTCTGCTGTCCCTGCTGGAATCCGATACCGGGAACCACCGGCAGGCCCTGGACCTGTTGATCGAGGCCCGCCGGCGGCAACCGGCCAATCCGACTCTCCTGACGGGCATGGCCTATGCGGCCCGGGGGGCTGGGTTGCTCCAGTTGTCCCGGAGGGCCCTGGACCTCCGGGATCGCCTGGCCTGGAGTGACCTCCAGCCTCAGGCGGTGGACATCACCTGCCTGTACCTGGGGGATTTTGCCCGCTTCGAGGCCAGCCTCCAGGAGCGGCCTGGACACCTCCGCAGCACCACGGGCGTCCTGCCGTTCTACCGGGGGTACCTGGCCCTGGTGCGGGGGGACCGCTCGAGGGCCCAACGCGAGTTCGAGCAGGCCGGCCGTCTGGCCAACGGCTACCCCAACATCCAGCGCCTGAGCGAGATCTACAACCTGATCCTCCAGTCCCACCACGACGAGGCCTGGCAGAAACTGCGGGAGTACGACCAGGAGCGCATCGGCATGCGGGAGCCCGATGGCGAGTTCACCCTGCGCCTGGCCGAGGCCTATGCCCTGATGGGTGATCGCGCCAGCGCCATGGACATGGCTGGCCGCGCCTTCGCCCGAGGCTTCGGCTGCACCGCCTGGTACGAGCAGAGCCCCCTCCTGGAGCCGCTACGCTCCCTGCCCAAATGGCAGGCCCTCATGCAGCATGTGCGGGAGCGCCAGAAGCTCCTGGAAGCGGTGTATCCGTTAGGCCTGCTGGAGGAGAACTGACTCCGGGTCAACTGTGCCTTCGGCCACAGGGGAAGCCCCGGTAGACTGGAGTTTCGCCCGATCGGGGAGTTCCATCATGTCCACACTCACCGCAGCTGAACCACAGGCCCACGCCGAAGGGGCCTACACACCCCTGAACAAGATCCGTTTCGTCACAGCCGCCAGCCTCTTCGACGGTCATGACGCCAGCATCAATATCATGCGTCGCATCCTCCAGGCCACCGGCTGCGAGGTCATCCACCTGGGCCACAACCGGGCGGTGCAAGACATCGTGGATACCGCCATCCAGGAGGACGCCCAGGGCATCGCGGTGTCCAGCTACCAGGGCGGCCATGTGGAGTTCTTCAAGTACATGGTGGATCTCCTGCGGGAGCGCGGGGCGGGCCATATCCAGGTGTTCGGCGGGGGTGGTGGTGTCATCGTGCCCGCCGAGATCGCCGAGCTGGAGGCCTACGGCGTGGCGCGGATCTACAGCCCGGAGGATGGCCGGCTCCTGGGCCTCCAGGGCATGATTGACGACATGGTGCGTCGCTGCGATGTGGATCCCCGCACCACACCGGACTTCCATCGCCTGGCCCGGCGCATCACCCGAATCGAGCTGGGTGATGCGGAGGCCTTGCCCCCGGCCACGAGCCCCGGACCCATCCCCGTGCTGGGCATCACCGGCACGGGCGGCGCGGGCAAGTCCTCCCTCATAGACGAACTGCTCCGCCGGTTCCTCGTGAATTTCCCCGACAAACGCGTCGCGGTCCTCAGCGTGGACCCCACCAAGCGCAAGACCGGCGGGGCCCTCCTGGGTGACCGGATCCGCATGAACGCCCTCTACCATCCCGAATTACGGGACCGGGTCTTCATGCGCAGTCTCGCCACGCGCTCCGCCGCCCACCGCGCCACCAGCCAGGCCCTGGTGGCCAGCATCGCCGCGGCCAAGGCAGAAGGCTACGATCTGGTGATCGTGGAGACCGCCGGCATCGGGCAGAGCGACAGCGAAATCGCCGATCTAGTGGACCTCTCCATGTATGTAATGACGCCCGAATATGGCGCTGCCAGCCAGCTGGAGAAAATTGACATGCTGGACTTCGCCGACCTGGTCGTCCTGAACAAGGCCGACAAGCGCGGCGCAGAGGATGCCCTGCGGGATGTGCGCAAGCAGGTGCAGCGGGCCCACAAGCGGTTCGAGGTGCCGGCCGAGGACATGCCCGTGTACGCCACCTGCGCCAGCCAGTTCAATGATCCCGCTACCAACTGGCTCTTCGTGAACCTAGTGAAGGCTCTGGCCGCCAAGGCGGGCGTGGATTGGGTAGTGCGGATGGAGGCCGAAGCGGGGGCAGCGCAACGGGCGGCCATCATTCCCCCGGAACGGGTGCGCTACCTGGCCGAGATCGCCGATGCCATCCAGGGCTACAAGGCCTGGGCCCGGCGCCAGGCCGAAACCGCCGAGATCGCCCACGCCCTGTGGACCAGCCTGAAAGCCCTTGGAGACAAGATCCCTCCCGCGGGATCCTTCTACGATGCCGTCCACCTCACGGAAGCCGGTGAGGGCGATCAGGGAACAGCCATCCTCGTCCTGCGCCAACGGTACCAGGAGCACCTGGGGGAACTGCACGGCGAGAGCCGGCGGATGATCCACGACTGGGGCGATCTGAAGCGCAGCTATACCGAGCCCGAGAATGTCTATGTCGTGCGGGGCAGGGAAATCCGCACCGAAAACTACACCCAGTCCCTCAGCGGCACTCCGGTACCGAAGGTGGCGCTGCCTGCCTTTTCGGGCTGGGGCGAGCTGCTGCGTTGGCAACTGCTGGAAAACCTCCCGGGCCGCTTCCCCTTCACCGCCGGCGTGTTCGAGTACAAACGCGCGGGCGAGGACCCCACCCGCATGTTCGCCGGCGAGGGCACGCCCGAGCGCACCAACAAGCGCTTCCACTTTGTGAGCAAGGGCCAGCCTGCCGTGCGCCTCAGCACCGCCTTCGACAGCGTCACGCTCTACGGGGAGGATCCCCACCCCCGCCCCGACATCTACGGGAAGGTCGGCAACAGCGGCGTATCCGTGTGCACCGTGGACGATGCTAAGAAGCTGTACTCCGGCTTCGATCTCCTCTGCCCCAGCACCAGCGTCAGCATGACCATCAACGGCCCCGCCCCCACGATGCTGGCCTTCTTCCTCAACGCCGCCATGGACCAGCGGGCCGAGCTGTGGTTGCAGGAGCAGGGCCTGCTGGAGGCGACCCGCGCCAAGCTCCAGGCCGAGTACGCCGCCAAGGGGATGACCTGCCCCCGGTACGAGGGGTCCCTGCCGGAGGGCAACAACGGCCTCGGCCTGGCTCTGTTGGGCACCAGTGCCGAGGAGGTGTTGCCCCCGGAGGTGTACCGGAGCCTTCGCGCCGAGGCGCTCCAGACTGTGCGTGGCACAGTCCAGGCAGACATCCTGAAGGAGGACCAGGCGCAGAACACCTGCATCTTCAGCACCGAATTCAGCCTCAAGGTCATGGGCGACATCCAGCAGTCCTTCATCGAGGAGAAGATCCGCAACTTCTATTCGGTGAGCATCAGCGGCTACCACATCGCCGAAGCCGGGGCCAACCCGATCAGCCAGCTGGCCTTCACCCTGGCGAACGGATTCACCTTCGTGGAGTACTACCTGTCCCGGGGCATGGATATCAATGACTTCGCCCCGAACCTGTCCTTCTTCTTCAGCAATGGCCTTGATCCCGAGTACAGCGTGATCGGCCGGGTGGCTCGCCGCATCTGGGCCGTGGCCATGAAGGAGAAGTACGGCGCCAACGACCGCAGCCAGAAGCTCAAGTACCACATCCAGACCTCGGGCCGGTCGCTCCACGCCCAGGAGATCGACTTCAACGACATCCGCACCACGCTGCAGGCCCTCTACGCCATCTACGA
>JBBIHT010000123.1:0-6383 GCA_037446845.1 Geothrix sp.
CCACTGTACCAGGCCACGAAGAACTCGGTGGCGTAGGCGACGCCCACGATGCTGCCCGTAGCCAGCACGACCTTGGTCATGGCTTCCAGGTGCCGGGCGGTGATGTAGTCCTTCAGGTCCAGCACTTCCCGGGCCACGATCATCAGGGTAAGCACCATGGCGAACCCCGAGAAGACGGCGCCCACCACGAAATAGGGCGGGAAGATCGTGGCATGCCAGCCCGGAATCACCGAGGTGGCGAAGTCCATGGACACGATGGTGTGGACGGATACCACCAGGGGCGTGCTGAGGCCGGCCAGCAGCATGTAGACCGTTTCATAGCGACTCCAGGTGCGATTGGATCCATTCCAGCCCAGGGAGAAGATGCTCAGCACGGCCTTGCGCAACCGGGTGGTGGCACGGTCGCGCATGGTGGCCAGGTCCGGCAGCAGTCCGATGTACCAGAAGGTCATGGAAATGATGAAGTAGGTGCTGATGGCGAAGACATCCCAGAGCAGCGGGCTCTTGAAGTTCACCCAGAGGGGTCCACGGTCATTGGGATAGGGCGTGGCCCAGAAGGCCAGCCAGGGACGCCCCATGTGGATGATGGGGAAGGTGCCGGCGCACATGACGGCAAACAGGGTCATGGCCTCCGCGGCCCGGTTGATACTCGTGCGCCACTGCTGCCGGAACAGGAAGAGGATGGCGGAAATAAGCGTGCCGGCATGACCGATGCCCACCCAGAAGACGAAGTTGGTGATATCGAAGGCCCAGCCGATGGTGCGATTCAGGCCCCAGGTTCCGATGCCCCTGGTGACGGTCTGCGTGACGGCCCAGGCCCCCAGCAGCAGGCAAGAGACGGAAAGAGACAAGCCCAGCCACCATTTCAAGGGAGGGCGCCGCTCGGTGATGCCGAACACCTCCTCGGTCACCTGGTGGTAGCGCTTGTTGCCCTCGATCAGGGGCAGCACATGCCCATAGCGGGGACCATCTTCTGCGGAGCCGGAGGTTGCCAAGTCAGCGGACGCGGCGAGCGCGGGGTTCGATGCCTCAGGCGCCATGGTGCCCTCCATGGGATTGGCTGGCATCCCGGTTGATAATGCGCGTGAGGTAGCTCACCGCCGGGGCGATCCCCAGCTCGCCCAGCACCGTGAACCGCTTCGGATCCCGCATGGCGCGGCTGATCTGGCTGCCGGGATCCTGCACATCGCCAAACACGATGGCCTGGGCCGGGCAGCTCTGCATGCAGGCCGGGAGCGCCTCCCCGTCTTTCAGCTCGCGGCCCTCATCCTTGGCCTTGGCTTTGGCCTCCAGGAGTCGCTGCACGCAGAAGGAGCACTTCTCCATCACACCCCGGCTGCGCACCGTCACATCGGGATTGAGGGCGAGGCGCTCGATGTCGCCGCTGTGGGGATACTCCCACCAGTTGAAGCGGCGCACCTTGTAGGGGCAGTTGTTGGCACAGTAGCGGGTGCCCACGCAGCGGTTGTAGACCTGCTGGTTGAGCCCCTCATCGCTGTGCATCGTGGCCAGCACCGGGCACACATTCTCGCAGGGCGCGTTGTCGCACTGCTGGCACATCATGGGCTGGTGGAACACCGAGGGTTCGGATTCGCTGCCTTCGTAGTAGCGGTCAATGCGGAGCCAATGCATCTCCCGCTTGCGGAGCACCTCGTCCTTGCCCACCACCGGGATGTTGTTCTCCACCTGGCAGCCGATCACACAGCCCGAACAGCCCGTGCACTTGCTGAGATCAATGACCATGGCCCAGCGGTGGGCGCCGTGGGCATGGGCGGGGTAGATCGAGGCGCCCGGCTGCTCCAGGGGCCGGGCTGAGGCAGGATCCCTCAGGTAGGCCGCCAGGGACATCTCCCGGACCAGCTCGCGTCCTTCCAGGCTGTGGTGATCCTGGGTGACCGCCAGCACGCTGCGGCCAGCGACCCGGCGCAACTGGAGGGCCTGGGCTCCCACGCCCAGGAAGCCCCCCTGAAACTCGCGCCAGGAGAAGGCGTTGCTGCCGACCTTGACCCAGTCCTTGGGCCCTCCCTGCATCCGTCCATAGCCCAGGGCCACGGCCAGGGTGCGGTCATCCTGGCCGGGCTGGACCACCACGGGAAGCACCTGCTCGGGATGATCGCCCACGCGAAGCGCCGCCTGGTCGCCCTGCTCGAAGCCCAGTCGCTGGGCGGTGGCGGGGGCGAGAGAGAGGTAGTTGTCCCAGGTCACCTTGGTGACGGGGTCCGGGAGTTCCTGCAGCCAGGGATTGAAGGCGTGGCGCCCATCGCCCTGGCTGACCTTGGGGTAGAGCAGGAGCTCGTAGGGCTCCGGGGAGGGGCGGGGTCGCTCGCTCGCCGAGGCCAGCGGGTCCTCCCGGTAGGCCGGAGCCGGTTCCGCCCCTTCCAGCACCACCGCGCCCTTCTGGAGAATGGCACTCCAGAAGGCCTCGAACTCCGCCGTGGTGCGCTGCCGCGGAAAGACCTCGGCCTTCCAGCGGGCCCGGATGAAGTCCAGGGCCGCCTGGCCCTGGCCTGCCCAGCCCAGCAGGCTTTCCATGGCATCCCGAGTACCGAAGAGTGGATTGAGAAGCGGCTGGGCCAGGCTGAGGGTGCCCGCCAAGGGCTCGGCGTCCCGCCAGGCCTCCAGCCAGTGATGGTCCGGCGCCACATGGGTGCAGGCCGTGGCCGTCTCATCCATCGTCGGGGCCAGGCTGATCCGAAGCCCCACCTTGGCGAAGGCCCTGGTGAAGGCCGGGGGCAGATCGTAGATGGGGTTGGCCCCGAGCACCAGCAGCGCCGCGACCTGCCCGGCCTCCATTTCCTGGATCAGCGCGCCGATGGCGCGGTCATCTCCCTGCTTCTGGAGACTCGGCCTGGCCAGGTCCACCGGACCGCCTTCGGCGCCGAGCAAGTGATTGAGGCGGGCCGTGAGGATCTGGGGATACCGTTCATTGACGCCACAGAGGACCAGGGAGCTGCCCCGGTGCTCACGGAGGCCCTTCGCAGTGGCTTCGCACTTGGCTTCCAGACCCACCCGCAGGGCCCCAGCGGTTCCACTGCCCCCGCAAAGCACCACCAGCCGCTCCAGGAAGGGAACCACCTCGGAGGGGGCGAGCCGCAGCCGTTCGTCGGCACTGCTACCCGTCAGGGAAAGGCCACTCTCGGCCTGGACATGGCGGGACATGGACCGGGCATTGTCTGGACCCCGGCGACGGGCGTAGGCCGCGGTGAATCCGACGGGATCCACCCAGGTGCCCAGAAAATCCGCTTCGATACCGAGAATGAACGAGGCCCTGTCCAGATGGTACTGGGGAAAGATCCGACGACCGTGCGTGCGCTCGTAGGCGGCCGGGATGGCTGCGCAGCTGAGCGCGTCGTAGACATCCAGCCGTCCCCCCTTGAACCCCGCCAGGAAGGCCAGCGCGGCCGCTCTGAGGCTGGGACTGAGCACCGTCCCGCTGAGGATCCGCACGGCACCACCCTCGGCCCTGATCCGCTGGAGGCGGTGGGCCAGATCCTGGTCGAAGGCGCTCCAGGCAAGGGACCTTCCCTGGATGCTGGGACCCCGCAACCGGGCGGAATCGTAGAGCCCACGGGTCTGGGCCTGGCCCATGGCACAGAGCCCCCCGCGGCTGCGGGGATGATCCGGGTTGCCCTCCAGCTTCACGGGACGCCCATCCCGGCTTCGGGCCAGGACACCGCAACCCGCGGAACAGCCTCCGCAGGTGGTGGCGTACCATTGAGCCACACCGGGCGTCAGACCCTCCTGGGCATTGAGATAGGGCAGGGCCTTCTCCACGACTTTGCTTTTGCAACCCAGGGCGAGGCCCGCCGCAAAGCCAACGCCGGAGAACCGGAAGAAGTCCCGCCGGGAAATCTGGCGGACACTCGCTCCCACCGGCAGCTCATCCGCGAATTCCGCCCTGGTATTGATGACATGCCCTCGCCGCTCACCGAGGCTCTTCCACACACGCATGGTTCCTCCTCAGTGGTGACAGGCCGTGCAATCGGTAGGCGCAGCAGACGCCTTGCCGTTCATCTGCAATTTCTGGTTTTCCGCGCGATGGCAGGCCAGGCACTCGCCCATGGCCCAGGTCCTGGCCTGTTCCACGCGCTCCATGCCCTGGATCTCCCCGTGGCAGGTCTGGCAGGCCACCCCTGCGTTCACATGCCGATTGTGGGGAAATTTCACATGATCGGGCAGACGGTGGATGCGAACCCAGGCGATGGACTGCCCGCGCTTCCAGGCCTGGTTCATCTTCTCGATTTCAGGGCTGCGGTCCACCTGGCCGGGCTTGGTTCCCACGCGGTTCAGGATCACTTCATGACATTTCATGCAGGTGCTGAGCGGCGGGATCCCCGCGTGGCGGCTTTGCTCGGCCCCCGTATGGCAGAACAGGCAGTCCAGCTTCAGTTCCCCCGCGTGCAGAGCGTGGGAGTAGGCGATGGGCTGCACGGGTTTGTAGCCCGAGTTGTCCCCAAGCCACTTGGTATCCACGCTCACCAGCAGGATCATGACGGAAGCCCCGAGGGCCACGGCACCAGCCAGGGCCACCCTTCCCGTCCTCATGTTCATCGCCGCCCCCGCCGGTTCCAGATCACGACCTGCGGTTTGCGCCAGTAGTAGAAGATGGGCGTCACCAGCACATGGACCAGGCGCGTGAAGGGGATCAGGAGAATCACAGTAAGCCCGCTGAGGATATGGATCTTCGGCAACCAGGGCAGGGGCAGGATGTACTCGGGCCTGGGATTGAACTTCAGCAGGCTCCACAGGTAGGGAGCGGCGCTGGCGGCGTACCAGGAACTGCCCCAGCGGTAGCGCAGGGCCGTATCTATGCCGGTGGCCACCTGCAGCAACAGCAGGCTGAGGAGGACCCAGTCCATGGCGGTGGTGACCACCCTCACCCGGGGGCTGGTCCGGCGCCGCACCATGAGGGCCACGATGCCGATGAGCGCGAGCAGGGCGGCGACGAGGCCCGTGGTTTCCAGGAGGTAGAGCCTCATAGGCTGGGCGTTCCAGGCCAGGATCTGGCCGGGAATCAGGAAGGCCACCAGATGGCCCGTGAGCACCCAGAGAATGCCCCAGTGCCAGAGGCCCGACCCCCAGAAGAGCTGCTTGTTCTCCAAGAATTGGCTGGAGAGGCTTGAGTAGCTGAACGGGTGCCACACGAAGCGGAGAACGCTCACCACGGCGGCGATGGCCAGGGCCGCATAGGGAAACCCCACAAAGAGGAATCTATCGAGCATGGGATACCTCCGCCGTGCGGTGAGCCGTGAAGACCAGGAAGAGCGCCTGGAGGAGATGGGCATAGGGCCCTTCCTTCAGGTTCAGCTGGATCTTTTCCAGGGCTGGCAGGATGCAGTCATCCACCAGATCCAGGGCATCCTGGCTGTCGAGTTTCATCACCAGGTCCAGCAGCGCGGGCAGGTAGTCAGGCAGGTCCTGACCCGCATCAATGTCGTGCTCACGCAGGTGATGGCGCATCATGGCCAGGAACTGGCCTCGTTTGTAGGTTTCGCCAAAGAGATGCCAGCCGATCTCCAGAACGCAGTCCGGGTTGAGGTCGAAGCTGCGTGTGTAGAGTTCCTCCAGGTCCTGGGCGCTGGAGGAACTGGCCACCAGGGCGAAGGCCTCCAGGTATTCCTGGCAGGGATGGCCCGTCTCCATGGCGGCGTCGGCCACACTGGCGGCCAGGCGGGGCGTCTCCTCGTTGGGGTAGCGCAGGAGCTTCGCGATCCCTGGGATGAGATGAACGGGCACCTGCATCAGAACCCCCTCGCGGGCTGCTCGCGGAACCCGAAACCGGCCTCGCCCTTCTTTTCCAAGGGGTTGGTGAGCACTTCCACGGCCTGCTCCCGGTGGCTTGGAGGAATGACAAACCGGTCCTCGTAGGAACACAGGCTGGTGAGGCGATAGATGGACTCGGCCTGTTCCTCCGTGCAATCCGCTTCCCGCAGGCCCTCCAGGGCCAGCTTCAGGCCCACATCGCCCACCGTCGTGGCGCGCTTCCAGGTGCGGATGGCCAGCATCTTCTTCATGGCATAGCGCACGGGAGCCTCCTGTCCTGCCCCGAAGAGGCTGGCCAGATAGCTCATGGGGAGCCGAGCCTGGTCCAGTGGCGCGAAAATTTCCGCCACGGAAGTGGGATTGAGGGCCACGCCGTTCTCCATGGCGTAGGTGACGGGGCCGAGAGCGGGCACATAGAAGAGGCTTGGGAAGGTGCGGAACTCAGGATGCGGCGCCAGGGCCAATCCCCAGTCCTTGACGAATTTGTAGACTGGGCTGGCCTGGGCCGCCTTGAGCACCTGGTCGCTGATTCCGTTCTGAATGGCCGAGGCGATGACCGCCGGATTGAAGGGGTCGGCGAGGATCTCCCTGTGGGCGGTTACCAGCTCGGCATCGGGACG